>JBJFEE010000080.1:0-11952 GCA_051890455.1 Muribaculaceae bacterium | reverse complement strand
GATTTTATTTGACGTGTGATGGCAAAGCTGTCAAAGATAGGCTCGTCGCGGGTGTAAAGCTTGACGATGTCCTTTCGCTCGGGAGCGATGAGCTTGACGTATTTGTCGATTTGGTCGTAGGTGTCGGCGTCGTTGACGTGAATGCTCTCGAATGAGGGGCTGAAGACGTCGCGGAGCATGCCCACGATGCGGCTCTCTTCCTCGAAAACGAGTGCCGGTGCGTCGGCACGTTGGGCTTTCTGCACGGCGTTTTCCCAGCAGGCGAGTAGAGTCTTGAGCTCATTGTTGAGCTCGGCGACTCGCTTACCTTCGGCCGAAGTGCGAACGATAACGCCGAAGTTTTTCGGCTTGATGCTCTCGATGAGCTGTCGCAGGCGCACCTTCTCCTCCGTGGATTTGATTTTCTGAGAGATGGAGATGCGGTCGCAGAAGGGAATGAGCACGAGGAATCGGCCGGTGAAAGTAATCTCGGTGGTGAGGCGCGGGCCTTTTGTGGAGATAGGCTCCTTGACTATTTGGACGAGGAGCTGCTGACCGGGCTGCAGCATGTCGGCCACAGTGCCGTGCTTGTCGATGTCGGGCTTGAGCTTCATTTTCTCAAGCGCGGGCAAACGGCGCTTGTCGGCGAGGAGCGCCGACAGGTATTCGGCGTAAGAGGCGTAGTGCGAGCCGAGGTCGAGGTAATGGAGGAATGCATCTTTCTCATAGCCCACGTTGACAAAAGCGGCATTCAGACCGGGCATAAGCTTTTTCACCTTAGCCAGGTAGATGTCGCCGACGGCATACGAGATGTTGCGCGTCTCCTTTTGTAGAGAGACGAGCCTGGAGTCCTCAAGGAGGGCAATGGACACCTCGTTGGATTGAACGTCGATGATAAGTTCGCTTTTCATTTTTAGGCGATTAGAGGGCAGAACGATGCGTCAAAAAGAGTGGTGACGAAAAACACACAAAGAACAAACATGGCGAGGCACATTATGCGTAAAGCGCATATCCCCGAGCATTGTTTGTTCTTCGTATGGCATTGATGCGTGCAGGGAGAGACGCGTCAAGCAGAAGGAGCGCCGAAGCTTACTTCTTCTTATGACGGTTCTTTCTCAGACGTTTTTTGCGCTTGTGGGTAGCCATCTTGTGGCCTTTTCTTTTCTTTCCGCTTGGCATTGTTACGCTAATTAAAAGTGGTTATATATAATGTTGATAGATTTGTAGAGTGGCGAGCCGCCGCGAGTGGTGGTGGCGGCGGAGTATTTATGTTATTTCACCTCCTCGAGGAACACTTTGGCGGGCTTGAAAGCGGGGATTTTGTGTTCGGGAATGATGATAGTAGTTTCTTTGGAGATATTACGAGCGGTTTTTTCTTTGCGCACTTTCACGATGAAGCTGCCGAAGCCACGGAGATATACGTTTTCGCCATTGGCGAGCGAGTCTTTAACTACCTCCATAAATTTCTCGACGGTCTCAATCACAGCTGTGCGCTCGATACCGGTGCTCTTTGCGATTTCGTTTACAAGGTCGGCTTTTGTCATAGTCGGTTATATTTTTATGAGTGAATTGTTATGTATGTGAAACACAGCGAGTTAGCTGCGCGTCGCCGCGCTGCGGTGTTTTGCAAGTGCAAATATCGCGTTTTTTTTTCAAATAAGCACTATTTTGGGTCTATTTTTAGCTAATTTTTTTTGATTTTGTGGTGATTTAGTGGTGAATAGGCTTGTCGGCCGGGTGTCGCTAAGGTGCCGGGTGGTGTCATTCGTCGAGGTCACGGATGGTGCGCACGGCTGGAGCTTGCGGAGCCGGGGTGTCAGCGGCGGCGGTGGTTTTGGCGGGCATGGCGGCGTATGCGCGTCGGGCGCTGCGCAGCAGCAGTGCTATCAGAGCGGCGGTGATGCCAAAGAGCATCACGGCGCTGCCGGTGACAACCATGATGGCGCGGTCATCGGCCATGGGCTGCAGCGTGAAGAGGTATATGGCGGCGCCGACGATGACGGTGGGTAAGATATATAGCCAGCCGGGCAAGATGTGAGGCCGGGTGCCGATAGCCAAAACGAGGTATATTGCAATGGCGCATAGGAGAGCGAGCAGGGCAAAGAAAGCGGCGACGCCGGAGGCAAAAGTGGAGGTGAAGATAAACATAGCCAGGCCCAGGAGGCAGGCGCCGCTGCCGGCGATGATTACGGCGATGCGAGCGATGGCGCTGCGTCGGCCGGCGCGCTTGTCGGCGGTGTCGGGCACGGCGGCGGTGTCGGTGGCCTGCGTGTCGGGCTTGACGGGCGCCATGGAACGCGATGCCAGCAGGGCGATGATGCCGCAGCCGGCAAAGAGGATGGCGGCTGCGATGACGATGCCGCGGCTGGTGACTATGTGGTTGGTGATGATAAGGGCGAGGCCTGTGATGATGGCTACGAGAGCCAGAATGAATGTTTTGCGTACTGACATAGTAGTGCTTGCGTTAGTGTGATGATTGATAATGCAAAGTTAATGCATTTATCTGATATATCAACGCATTAGCGTGGCATAAAGATTGCGCGAGGTGGGCGCCGGGCGGCGGTGTGCTACTCCACGGTGACGCTTTTGGCGAGGTTGCGGGGCTGATCCACATCGAGGCCCTTAGCCACAGCGATGTGGTAAGCGAGGAGCTGCAGGGGTATCACGGTGAGCAGGGGCGTCAGGGCAGAGATGGTGTCAGGCACCTCGATGGTCTTGTGGACCATGGCCTTGACCTGCTCGTCGCCCTCGGTGACGATGGCGATTATGCGACCGTGGCGCGAGATTATTTCCTGCATGTTGCTGATAGTCTTTTGATAGAGGGCGTCGTGGTTAGTGGCAACGAACACCACGGGCATCTCTCTGTCAACGAGAGCTATGGGCCCATGCTTCATCTCGGCGGCGGGGTATCCCTCGGCGTGGATATATGATATCTCTTTGAGCTTGAGGGCACCCTCGAGGGCTACGGGGTAGTTGCAGCCTCGTCCGAGATATAGGAAATTGTGGGCGTAGGTGAAGTTTTCGGCTAAGAGACGTATCTTGTCGTTTTGGAGGAGCACTCTCTCAATCTTGGCGGGTATTGCCGATAGCTCGCGCAGCGTGGTCTCGTATTCTTCTTGGCTGACGGTGCCTTTGGCGATGCCCAGAGCGAGGGCGAGCATTGCGAGGACGGTGACCTGTCCGGTGAAAGCTTTTGTGGAGGCAACGCCAATCTCGGGGCCAACGTGAATGTATGTGCCGGTGTCGGCCTCGCGTGCAATGCTGCTGCCCACGCCGTTGACGATGCCATAGACGAGGGCTCCGTGGTCCTTGGCGGTGCGCAGGGCAGCGAGGGTGTCGGCAGTCTCGCCGGACTGGCTGATGGCGATTACCACATCGTCGTGCTCTATGACGGGTTCGCTGTAACGAAACTCAGAGGCGTAAGCCACCTCCACGGGAATGCGGCAGAAGTGCTCAATGAGCTGCTTGCCTATTAGTCCGGCGTGCCACGACGTGCCGCAGCTGACGATGACGATGCGCTTGGCGCGCAGGAGCTCGCGGCGGTGGCGCGTGACGGCAGAGAGCACCACGGCGGGCTGATGGCCGTAGGGCGAGTCCACGATGCGCCCGCGCATACAGTCAGTGAGCACCTTTGGCTGGTCAAAGATTTCTTTGAGCATGAAGTGCGGGAAGCCGTCGTGGTCGAGCATGGCGAGGTCGAGGCTGACGTGTTGGATTTCCTTCTCTGCCTCGTGGCCTTTGAGGTCATATACCTTGATGGGAGCATCGCGAGTGATAACGGCTACCTCCTCGTCTTTGAGGTATATGATGCGGTCAGTGTATTCGGCTATGGGCGCGGCGTCAGAGCCTATGAAAAACTCGCTGTTGTCGTCAACGACGCCTATGGCGAGGGGGCTTGACTTGCGGGCGCACACCAGCTCGTGAGGTCGGCGGCTGTCAATAGCGGCGATGGCATATGCTCCGATAACGAGTCGGAGGGCATTGCGCACGGCATTACCCAGGCCGCAGTTGAGTTTTTGCTGAGTGTATTCGATGAGCTGCACGAGCACCTCGGTGTCAGTCTCCGACTTAAAAGAGAAGCCCTTCTTGATGAGCTGAGCGCGGAGGGTGGCATAGTTCTCGATGATGCCGTTGTGCACCAGCGTGATGTAACCGCTGCGCCCCAGGTGGGGGTGAGCGTTGACCTCCGAAGGCTCGCCGTGGGTGGCCCATCGTGTGTGAGCAATACCCGCTGAGCCGGAGATGTCCTTTCCGGTGGCAGAGCGCTCCAGGTCAAAGACTTTGCCTTTGGCTTTGTAGATGTTGAGGCGATTGTCGGTGTCAGAGATGAGGGCGCACCCGGCGCTGTCATAACCGCGATACTCGAGTCTGTGAAGACTTTTGATAAGAATAGGGTAAGCCTGTCGCGGCCCTATATATCCTACTATTCCGCACATAATGTGATAAGAGAAAACATTAAAATAAGTGATTCTATGGCAACAAAGGTAGTAATTTTTTGCGAAAAACACGATATGCCGGGCAAAATAATGGTAAATAATAGATGCGCCCCCCTGCATCGTCAGACTTGTCAGACGAGTCAGAGCCGGGTCAGTGGCGGGCGCTACCGGGGGGTGAAAAGCAGCGAGGAGCTTGCGGCCCGGTGGCGGGGCAAGCTCCTCGATGGTATTGCGGTGAGAGGCTCGGCGAGCCTCGGCGTGTCAGGCGTGATTATTTGCCGGCAGCGATACGAGCGCGCTCGTAGTATTTGCGAATGTCGGTCTGTGACGACTGCACGTATTGGGGATATTCGTTGATGATGGTGTTGTAAGCCTCATATTCCTCGGCAAATTTTTGCTGCGAGCGGTATATGTTGGCTTTCTTGATGAGAATCATTGGCACGAGGGCGGGGTTCTCGTTGGCGTTTTTGATGGCTTTGTCGTATGCGGCGAGCGCTTCGTCGGCGCGGTCGAGGTTTACGAGGCAGTCACCTTTTAGCGAGAGGATGCCGGCGGCCACGATGTCGTCATCGGCAGATGCGTCCTCGAGGTATGTAAGGGCGTCGGCGTATTTGCCATCGCGATAGAGGCGGATAGCGACTTCGGCCTTAGCGCGGTTGCCGGAGGCGTAGCCTGCCTGGGCAGCTTCTTTGTAGAGGTTAAGGGCGATAGAGTCGTTTTGCTCCATGTCGGCGCGAGCGATGAGCTCGTCGGCGTTGGCGCTGCCATTGAGGCGCACGAAATACACGGCGAGGCCGGCGACGATAACAACGATAAGCGCTACGGCGATGGTGGTGATGGCCTTGCGGCTCAATTTGGGCTTTTCTTCTTGAATAGCCTCGGGGGTGTTGGGCTTTGTTTGTTCCATTTATGATTTATTTTTTTGTTTTTCTTAAATAATTAACGTGAAGAGCGGAGAGCCGTCGGGCGGCTCGGTGCTTTCAAGCTGCAAAAATAGCTGATATTTGGCAGATACGAAAATTTTTGGGCAACTATTTTTGCGAGGGGCAATAAAAAAGCCGTAAACGGGGCGTTACGGCAATTTTTGGAGTGGTGGGCGCTGAGGGATTCGAACCCCCGACCCTCTGCTTGTAAGGCAGACGCTCTGAACCAGCTGAGCTAAGCGCCCGTCAAAAAGACGGAGCTTTAAGGCGAGATGGGGAAATTAGAGGTGGGCGCTGAGGGATTCGAACCCCCGACCCTCTGCTTGTAAGGCAGACGCTCTGAACCAGCTGAGCTAAGCGCCCTTACTTCTTTTCTAAAGCGATGCAAAAGTACGGACTATTTTTGAAACTGCCAAACTTTCTTCGTACTTTTTTATGATTTTTTGTTCTACGCAACGGCGAGAACGGGCTACAATCGACATCTAGCCCTTATATGTCAAACATTTAGACTAGCGTATCAAACATTTAGGCTAGCGCAGTGAGTGCGGAACGAATTTTCAGAACTTCGGCCTCATCCGTTACATAACGGGCAAATTCATCGCGGTCGGCACTGCCCATCTTCACATCGTCACGGCGAAATGTCATACCACTTTTCACCAGTTGCTTGGCCGAAGCATGTATTTCTGTTGCACCCGTTCGGCGGATTACTTCGGCAACATTCTTGGAATTGACACCGCAGCCAGGCATCAAGATGATGCGTTGACCAAACTGTTGTTGCCACTGCGCGATGCGTGCCCCACCTTCAAGGGCCGTTGCAGCCGTTCCGCTTGTCAGCAAGCGATGGATACCGATTTCGCACAGGCTGGCAATCCCGGCCTCGGGGTCGCTGCTCATATCCAACGCGCGATGGAAGGTCACGGACAGCAATCCGGCCTCTGCCACCAACTGCGCTGTATGATCCACGTCAATACGCCCATCGGCCAACAATCCGCCGATGACCACGCCGTGGGCTCCTAGGTCGCGCATGGCCGCCACATCATCGCGCATCGCCTGCCATTCAGCTGAGCTATAGAGAAAATCGCCACCGCGGGGACGTATTAACACATGGATAGGAAGGGGAGACAGACGAAGGGCCTCGCGCACCATACCGATGGACGGCGTCAGGCCACCCTCGGTCAAAGCACTGCACAATTCAATACGGCTGGCACCGCCACGCACTGCCGCCTGCACGCTATCCAAGCTGTCGCAACAAACTTCTAGTTTTATCATGGGATAGGATTATCGGTAGGTCTTATAATTATGCCAAATGCAGGATAAAAAAACATCCATAGATTTCGTTATAGAACAAAAAGAAATACCGCACTGTTTTAGGGTGCGGTATTCCTTATTATCTTAATAAACGAGTCGTACATTGTCCACCCAGAAGGTATTGCCCACGCTGCCTACGTAGGCGCCGCCGTGACTGGAATCAAACTGAAGGATGATGTGGGTGGGTGTTTCATCGCCTGTGCCCCATTCCTCAATGATGGGCACCATCTTACCCTTGCTGTTGCGCGCATATTTTTGGTTCGCGCCTGTGGCCAAACCCATGTAACTGCTATAGCCAGACTGTTTGCTGACATTTCCATAGCGGATGGTGAACTGCGCATTATTCACCCATCCTGTGTTCTTATTGAAGCGGTGCACCATCGTGCCGACACGCTTGGCGTGGATGTTGCCTTTCGAATCCTCCCAACGCTGTTGCAGATAGAGCACGCAGTCGGGCATATCAATGCCGTTGACGGTGGAAGCCTTGCCGAAACCAGTTTGTTTCACGCGATTGGGTTTGCCCGAAAGTTGCACCTTATAGTCAAAGCAGATCGCCTTGGGGCGCTTGTTGAATTTAATGCCAGCATTGAGCTTTGCCATGGGGTTCTTCGTTCCCGTGATGGGCTCCTGCGTTTCGCCCAGATAGATGGAGCCGGCTGCCAATACGTCAATATTCACGAGGCCAATCACCTTGCAATGCTCCAGGTGGGTATAGAGTTTGGCACAATAGCCATGTCCAGGACGTTGTTCACGATATACGGACACGTTTGTTTTGGTGATACCTGCCACTTTTGCCATCACATTTGACGTGGCCCAGGGAGAGCCACCTTGGTTCTTGTAGGCGTTATTGTTGTTCCAAGTTGCCGTCGGTGCAATTTCGTAAAGTGTTTTGGTTTCACCACCGAGAACACCACTTTCTGTTACTTTTCGCACAAGCCACTTGTCGAAGTTGCCAAAAGCAATGTACTGTACCGTACCACTTTGAGTTGTTTCATTCTGACGCGGTGTGAGGCGGTCCGCACACACTCCGCTACCACACACGAGTGTAGCCAGTGTCAACGTTAAGATTGTTTTCATACTATAATAATTTGGGATAGTTTGTATGCTACTAGGAAGGGAAACGCACGGATTAGAACGCCTCATTGATATTGAACATGAAGCCAGGGCCATTCTTGCTCCAACCACAATCCAATCGCACATTGATACGCTGCTTGAATTCCCAGCGGTAGCCCAGGCCTGCGTTGGGCAGAATGCGTTTCCAGCGCATGGCATCGAACCGTGGGAACACCTCGGCGGCTCCCACCCAGACCACTGCGCCATGGCGCTTCTTGATACGCTGGCGCAGTTCGACCTGTGCCTCAATGATATTTTTGTCGCGATAGCGTCCCTCGAAATAGCCACGCATTCGAGAGTTACCGCCAACTTCGCTCATCAAGCACCATGCCGGATTGCCGTAATTGAAACCGCCATGCAGTTCGCCTGCCAGCACACCGCCCTTCCACACCTTGCGATAGGTACTTACCGTCAAGTCGGTTGTGGAGAAGCAATAGTCATTGCCAAGGAAGCGGGGCGTAAAGGTTTGGTCCAACTGTACGAACCAGCCGCGATAGGCATTGAGCATGAAGTCGCGCGAGTCATAGATAAAGGAGAGACCCGCCGTTTGGCTGTGCACGGTCAAGTCTTGACCATTGAACTGCGTCAGCATATTGCTGGGACTAACCTCTAGAGCCTTTATATAGCGGAAGTTGAGCATCGGACCGATATAAGTATTGCGTGCCATGCGAAACAGGAAACGTCCCATCAGGTCCACTCGGTTGCGACGGTAGTTGGTCTCGTTGTCATCATTATTGCCATTGGCATAGCCGATTCCCCAGAAATTGGTCGGGAACGTATATATATAGGCACGATAGTCCAAGCGGAAACGCTCCTTCGGGAAGAAATTATTGCCCTTGAGGCCAATCAGCAAGAAGCCTTTGGTGGTCATATCGCTGAAGAGCGAGGCGTTGGAGCGCGGCAGTGTTGGGTCGGAGCGGTCCATGGAATAGGTAGCCGTGGCCATAATGCCAAGTCCCAGTCCCTGTGTGGAAGAATAATGAGGGCCAGGCAAGAAGCCGAAATCTACGCGCTTATTGGGGTCGGGCGTATTTGCCTTAAAGAAAAAGTTGATAAGGCGTTTGCCAAACCGCAACTTTTTCTGAACGCTGTCCGTTGCCTGCATCTCAATAGTTGCCGTATCAGCAAATTCAATAGGCTGTGCATGCAGGGGCAAGAGGCTGTCTGCCACACTGGCAACCACCTTGCGTCCATCATCCTCTCTTAAAGAGGTTGCCTGAGCATACAATGACGCACGGGTAAAAAGCATCACAATCAGTGTCGCGCATACCTTATATATAAAATATTTCTTACCGCTCATACGTTGAATTTCGGGCTGCAAAATTACATGAAAGTGAGGAGATATCAAGGAAATATCAATGTTATTTCCTAATTTTGCACCCGAATTTCACAGTATTTTAGAAAATGAAGAATTATAGACTAATTATTTCGGCTTTTTTAGCCACCACCCTTACGGCAGCTTCTGCCAACAACGTCCTTCTGGAATCGGGAACAGCAAATAGCACCGCCAATATCGTTTCCACGGACAACACTCCGAGTGGCGAAGAAGGGGAAAGCACAGCAGCGGAAAACACGAATGCCAACCATACCGCCAGTGATTTTATCGCAGAGGAAGCACGTCTGGCTGGCATCAATCTTCCCAAATGGACGCCCTCGCCCACCCCACTTCCCGACAACGCCAAGATGGGACAGAAGCTGATGGCCAAGTTTGACCCTTCCCTCAAATTTGGCGGCTACATCGTTGGTAAGTATTCCATCAACGACAGCAAGGAGATTAAGAACGGCCAGCGTGTGAGCAATGGCGGTTTCGACCTCCGCTTCCTCCGTCTCTACGCCAACGGCTACTGCTTCCAGGACTTCTACTACCGTTTCCAGTTGGAGGTCAACGGCGCACCGGGCGAGGACAAAGGTCCGCGCATTGTTGATGCTTTCGTGGAATGGCAGAAGTTTGATTTCCTACGCATTAAGTTCGGACAGTTCAAGCGTAGTTTCGGCTTCGAAAACCCCTACTCTCCCCTCCTCGTAGGCATGGGTTCCTACTCGCAAGCCACGATGAAATTGGCCAGCATCGGCGACCGCATCGGCGAGCACAAGAGTAGCGGCCGCGACCTCGGCGTACAGGTACAAGGCGACCTTTTCAAGGCGCACGATGGCCACCACTGGCTCCATTATCAGGTGGGTATCTTCAACGGACAAGGCATCAACCATGCCGACAAGGACCGCACGAAGGACTTCATCGGCGGTGCCTGGATTTCGCCCGTCAAGAATCTCAGCATCGGCGGTTTCGGCTGGAGCGGCCGCTATGTCAACGAGAAATTCACCGACCCCACCAAGCAACTGCCCGCCACACGCCGCGACCGCTGGGGAGTGGGCCTCAAATACGAAGACAAATGGACCGTGCGCGGCGAATATATGTCGTCGAAGGGCGGCATCGTGACCAACATCAACGCACCTAAGAAATCGGACGCTTGGTACGCCATGGTGGGCGCACCGCTCTTCAAGAACTTCAAGCTCTACGGCCGCTGGGACTGCTATCGCGATGCGAAGACCTGGAACAGCCTGCAAACCAACTGGGGACTTTCGGCCAACTACAACCTCGGCAAAAACCTCATCTTCCAGGCTAACTACACCTTCACCGACAAGCGAGGCACTCCCAAACTTGGCAACCACTTCAACACCTTCGACCTGCAAGTTTACGCTCGTTTCTGATACCACAAGTAGCCAAATCATTTGAGTTTTCTTCTCACTATAATAAGTTTATTTCCATGTCCTTACTTAGTATTCTTTCAACTAATAGTAATAAAGACCAAGCCGCCAATGGCAAGAAGCGCAAATGGATAATTTCAGCCGTGATTCTAGCCGTTGTCGTTGCGGCCTTTTGTGTTTGGAAATCATTCCAACCGCGCCACTTGGCGGTAGTCCTCATTGAGCAGTCAGAGAAAGCTGACCAACTCCCTTCTCCGAAGGAATTCATCGCCACCCTCTATCTAGGCAACGAAGTGCGCCGCGACACCATCAAGTCCTTTGGCAACGAGGCTTACTTTGGCGAAATTGACAAAACTTATG
The DNA here is from genome assembly GCA_051890455.1 of Muribaculaceae bacterium. Lineage (GTDB taxonomy): Bacteria > Bacteroidota > Bacteroidia > Bacteroidales > Muribaculaceae > CAG-873. Next base: position 1,127 of record JBJFEE010000080.1, on the reverse strand, counting down.
CCGACAAGAAAGTGCGCCTCACCATTCAAGGAGACCATTATCTAACCATCGACACCACCTTCGTCCTCACCGCGGGCACACTCAAAATCGGCATGCAGCGCAATGCCGAGGAGTACGGCCGCATCCGTTTCCACCTCTGGGACCCCTACAAGGGCGAGATGATTCCTGGCTGCAAGATGAAGGTGGGCCCCATGGATGTCACCACAGGTTCGCAAGGCGAGGTGGACATCCTTATCCCCCTGTCGCAACAAGCCAAGCAATACAACCTCTCCGCCGACATCCCCCTGGCCGACAGCATTTTCGTGATGCCCTGCACCGAAGACCATTTCGTCTGCGTACACCCCTCTATGGCCAAAGAAGCCAAAAAAGCTATCCAAGAAGAGTTGCACGACATCATCGAGCACGACGCCAAATTACGCCGCTAGGGATTAACCACGAGCCTCTAGGCTTTGCCCTTCTTGCGAAGAAGCGATGTCTCTCCTTGAGGAAGCTAGAGATTTGGCCGAAAAAATTGAAGCTGCCAGTGGAGAACTCAGCACAGCACAAGCACAGCGCCTAGTAAGAATCCAACAGAAAATGGTAAATGCTATTAGGTAGTTCGTTCAAATTTCTTCTATATAACAACCTGTTTTTTTTAAACACGAATAAAACGAATTTTTCGAATGTGGCTGAGAGGCTAACTGAAGGAACAATTCGATTCGTGCTTCACACAAATCTATTCGAATTACACGAATGCAGGTGAGAGCAGCCCACCCTTCCAATATTAGAATCATTCGTGGTGGAAAAAAGAAAACACACTCTTCAGCATTCGTAAAATTCGAAATATTCGTGTTTAAAAAAAACACCGCGATGCCTGCGCGCCCTGTTATTTAGATTTCTATTGGGGTTCTCTCAACCGATACTAACTCCTAACTCCTAATTCCTTCTATATAACAACTTGTTTTTTTAACACGAATAAAACGAATTTTTCGAATGTGGCTGAGAGGCTAACGGAAGGAACAATTCGATTCGTGCTTCACACGAATCTATTCGAATTACACGAATGCAGGTGAGAGCAGCCCACCCTGCCAATATTAGAATCATTCGTGGTGGAAAAAAGAAAACACACTCTTCAGCATTCGTAAAAT
>JBJFEE010000079.1:0-12197 GCA_051890455.1 Muribaculaceae bacterium | reverse complement strand
TGCCATTCAAGAAGTTGGACTCGACTTTTTATGGTTTAGCGGACAGTAATAATAACTTTAAAGTCAGCCCAGCACCTAAAAAGCGGAGCAATAAGGATGAGAGTAAGGAGTTCACATTTACTGACTTGGAGTTTAAGGCCGATTTCTTTTCGATGAGTCCTAATGACCTAATAGTAAAATACTACCAGCGATATCACTTCTTTGACAGCACGGAGTTGGAATATAATGAAGAAGGCTATGCCCTTATCGGTGAGGATTACCGACAGATTTTTCGACGTTGGTATTTAGACATTTCCACAGATGATAAAGGGAGGGAACATAAAGCGACGGTGTTACGTAAAAGGCGAGATGGGGATAAACGTCGGTATTATATGTATCTGTCGGCATTGATACGAAAACAAATCATGCCTGATATTACATTTGAGCATCTGCTTTATAATCTCGTGTGTGAGCGACAATACTTTTATGATAATTCCGACCGCGTACTGACTAACCAATTTTTGATGGAGAAAGCACTGACGGTTATAAATACTCCGATAGAGAAAATCTCGCTTGGTACATATAAAAAGAGGCCGAAGTATAAGGTTGATCGTGAGTTTTGCCGCAAAAATGGAATAAAGCCAGTGGCATGGAGCAACACAATTCGCTCTAAACTATATACGGAGAAGATAGGCGAGTTATACGACTGCAATCTTACAGTTGCTGAGAACTTGGAAAACATTCGTTCTTATGGCGTGAAAGTAGGCAAAACGAAGCTCTATCAGTTTTGCAAAGAGATGGGTATATCTACAAAGCCACATAAGGCAAACGACTAAGTTTTGAATCTAATAACTTTTCCCGTTTCGGATTAATAATGTAGTAGGTGCTTTTTTTATTATTCGGGGACGGAAAAAGTCTAAGGCTTGTATCAAAGTCGGGAGTGTATCAAATAATCTCTACGGAGGTGTTGATACGCTCCTTTTCGTGTGTCATCATAACTTATTGGATTATTCTGACACACTCATATCCCGTTAAAGGCTCGGGAGATTTATACGTTCAAGTTCTTTTGATAGGGTTTCCGGGATATAATGGGCATATACCCTTTCAGTCATTTCTGTTGAAGTATGACCCAGGAGTTGACTGACAGCAGTCATTGTCATTCCCTGGTTTAGTGCATGGACCGCAAATGTATGCCGGGCAACATGAAACGAAAGGGTGAATTTAAGTTTCAGGTTCTCTCCAACCACTTCAAGTGATTGGTTTATTCCTCGTGTCTTGGTATTCCTTATCCGGTACAATGACTCACGGTCATCAAGATTGAAATCATCCGGAATCATACCGAAGACAAATCTTCCATCCCCGGTTTTGTCTTTCCATCGGTTCAGGATCTCAACGGCACGGTCGGTCAACGGAATAACATTCCTATTCTTGGTCTTGACCTGAATCTTACTGATTGTCTTGTTGGAGAAATCGATATTACACCATTGAAGCGTAAGGACATCCACAAACCGGAGACCGCAGGCATACATTGCAAACATGAACATCTCAACATACTCCCTGCGTCTTGGTTCCCGGTCATTCTCATACCACTCGGCCAACCGTTTCAATTCCTCGGTTGACAAATGTCGGATATTATCTCCACCATCATTCTCCAATGATTTGGTGGTTACAATTCTCATGCCCTGAATACTGTTATTGAGTGTCTGGGAAATATATCCCTCGATAGCGGCTTTCTTACAACCTTTCAATATCGGGGTAAGAGAATGGTTTATTGTATCATCGGTATTCTTCTTGACAGTCTTTCTCCAGTTGATATACTTCTCCACGATTGAGATAGAGATTTCCGAAACATATATCTTGTCAGGAGCGTATGTTCCGAGTTTCTCCGTCAACAGAAATTCACTGAACATCTTCATCCCACTCAATCCATTCTTATAGACACTTTGACCTATCTTGTTACGGTCTTTCTCATTCTTAAGAATTTCATTTACATACTCCACGAAATCGATCCCCTTGTCATCCCTTGACTCAGGTGTCTGGTCTATAACCGCTGCGGCTATTGCCCAGGACATTTTGTCGGGGTTCTTCTCACAATATTCCTCCAACCGCTCGTCAGTAGAATTGACCAGCTTGACAAGCCTTTGATTCAAGTTTCGGTAATCAACACCGTAAGATGCCTTGATCCCACCTCGGCCCTTATTTGATTTCTTATCCCAGTCAACCGGCTTTACGGAGTATCCGGTGGAGCGCCTGATAGGACGGCCCTTTATCACATACTCCAACTGAATTACAAGTGGAGTGTCGTCAGATGCGTTTTTCTTTGGATTAAGACGGAAATGTCCCGTCGGAAATGGTCTTGATGATTTTCCCATAATGGTTCGATATCTTCCTTTGTTTTACAGGTGCGAATCTAACCATTTATAGACCATTTTTATAGTTTTGTCTATACTTTTGGCTATTTTTAGACCATATTATTTGGTGGTAAAAGGGTGTAATAGGCAAGTAAAAAGGAGTCGCGCCATCATTCAAGATTTGCGCAACTCCTTGATGCCTTATCAGTTAAGCAACTGACTAACAATCAATATTCGTCTTCGTTGAAGAAGAAGTCTTCTTTGGAGGGGTAGTCGAGCCAGATGTCTTCGATGCTGTCGTAGGTTTCGCCTTCGTCTTCCATTTCCTGGAGGTTTTCGATGACTTCCATGGGGGCGCCGGAGCGCATGGCGTAGTCGATGAGCTCTTCGCGGGTTGCGGGCCAGGGGGCGTCCTCAAGTTTGGATGCTAATTCAAGGGTCCAATACATTGCTATTGATGATTATGTGATTGATATTCGGTGAGTTTGCTTTGCTTGGGCGGACGCTGGTGGCGTCTGCCCTGTAAAAGGGTGTGCAAAGATAGCTATTTTACAGAATCTTACAATAGTTGTGGCGGGTTTTTTAGGGGTTGTGGCGTTTTTTTTGTTTTTTTAAGTATTGGAAGGGGTGGTGGCGGTCGAGGCCGCCACTAAGGTATTGGCGCCTGCGGCGCGGTATTGGCAGGCTTTGGGTTGTAGGTGAAGGGGGGAGGGGAGGCGCGAGGGGGCGCGAGCTGAAGCTCGCTCACAGAACCGGGAGGGTAAAATGAAGAGGGGGGGGGATGAAAACGGCCCGCGGGCGGGTGCCGACGCGGGCCGTGGATGGGGGTTTAGCGGTCTTTGGAGATGGGTTTAGCGGTCTTTGGCTTTTTCGAGTTGGGGCTCGAGGGCGGCGAAGCACTGGTCGACGGCTTCTTCGAAGGTGTCGGCGGTTTTGGTGGCTACTTTGTCGCTCTTGTGGGGCTCGATGAGGCGCACGACGGCCTGTTTGTTGACGGGGCTTTCGGGGCGTTCGACGGTGAGGTTGACGTCTATGTCGGTGAGGTTGGGGAATCGGCGTGCGATGCGTGCGGCTTTTTTCTGTACGAAGGTGTAGAGACGGTCGCTGATTTCGAAGTTGATTGCCTGGATTTTGATGTCCATAGTGTTTGTGTTTTGGATGTTAGACATGTCGTTGTGTTTTGTGGTCTCTCTTGCGGGCCGTGGGCCTGTCCTCCGGAGACTAAGGAGGGTGGGACGCGTGTGGCGTCAGTCTTTGTGTGCGCGCGGATGCGCGAGGTTGTAGTTTTTCAGCAGTTCGTTGTATGTTATGTGTGTGTATATCTGTGTGGTGGCAAGGGAGGCGTGGCCGAGGAGCTGCTGGACGGCACGCAGGTCGGCGCCGTTGTTGAGCATGTCGGTGGCGAAGGAGTGGCGGAGCACGTGTGGTGTGCGGCGCGCCGAGCGTACATTGCCGTCGAGTGCCTGATGTATCACTCTATTAACAAGCGCGTAATAAAGGGGTTCACCCGAAGGGCGCACAAACAGCGGGGCGTCGTGGTCTCCGACGGTGGGGTAGCCGGGGAGAATTGCCTGTCGCATAGAGCGGTAGACTTCTATTTCGCGGCAGAGGGCGGGGCCGATGGGGATGTCCCTTTCCTTGCGGCGTTTGCCGAGCACGCGAATCATGCCGGAACCGGTGTCGCAGGCGGAGTCTCGCAGTGCTATCAGCTCGGCGGAGCGTATGCCGGTCTGGTAGAGCAAGGTCACTATCAGGGCGTTGCGGCATTCGGTGAAGGCGTCGACGGGGGCGAGGTCTACATTGGCAGTTTCGGCTGCTTCATCCAGACGTCTGTCGGCCTCGTCCATCACTCCTGCAGTCTCTCCGACGGGGATGAAGGACGGGAGCGTCTTGCTGACACGGGCCAGCGGGATGCCGACTACGGGATTGGTACACAGACCGTTGTAGCGGCACATCCAGGTGTAGAACGACGACAGCGCCGACAGTTTCCAGCGCACGGTCTTCATGGTCAGGCCGTCGGCGGACAGCTGTGCCGCCCAGGCGCGGACGTCGCTGGAGGTAGCCGTGTCGGGCCGGAAAAGCTCGGGGTCGGCATCGGCGCCGCATAAAAACTCGCGCCACTGGTCAATCACCCTGCCATAGTGGGCGACTGTCAGCGGCGAGTAGTTGAGCTCGCCCAACAGATGCTGTATGAAGCTTTCGGTAAGCGTCATCTGTGGAACGGAAGCCGGCTGTGGTTGCACAAAAATGTGTCTCGCGGTCTTCTCTCGCGAATTTAGGGGTAATTTTTCAGAAAAAAAAGGACGTGACAAAAAATTTGTTTTTTTTGTCGGTCGAAAGTCCGTTTTAAAACAAATGGGGGGGGATTTGCGTTAGCTATATAACCGGGCGTAAAACGCCTTTTCCGAAACGTAACTAACCAATAAAACACAGACAACTATGAACGATTTTGAGAAACTTATAGGCGAGAGCAAGCCTACTCTTGTAGACTTTTTTGCAACATGGTGCGGCCCCTGCAAGATGCAGGCTCCTATCCTCGAAGAGGTTAAGAATGCCGTGGGCGACAAGGCCAATGTCGTGAAGGTCGACATCGACAAGAACCGCAATCTTGCCACGCAATACAACGTACAGTCTATCCCGACGCTGATTCTGTTCCGCAACGGCGAGCCCGTATGGCGTACCGTAGGCCTGCAGCAGCGCGAGACGCTGGTAAGCAAGCTTAACGAATACATCGGCGCCGAAGCCAACGCCTGAAAAACGTCTGCCGTATGAGTGCCGCGACTGTAAATGTGGCCTCGGCGGACGTTACCGCCGAGCGCCTGACGCAGGCCATCAACTCGGACCGTCCGACGCTGGTGATGTTCTTTATGGCCGACGACCCCGTATGCGTCGGCGAGAAGGGCATCTTCGACGAGGTGTCGGACGCCATGGCCGGCAAGGCTCATTTCCTTGCCGTCAACGCCGCCGTCGACTTTGCCATCAAGGATAAGTATGACGTGCGTGATTATCCCACGTTCCTCGTTTTCCGTGACGGCCAGGAAGTCTGGCGTGCCACGGGCCGCATAAGCGGCCGCGAACTAGAGGATATGCTTTTCCGTTTTGTCTGAAAAGCGAGCTGGAGCTTGCCCATAGAATCATACCGGGAAATGAAGAAGCGGCGTGCCAAATCGGGCGCGCCGCTTCTTGTTGAGGCTTATGCGGAAATATATTTATCTTATGCGGAAATGTATTTATTCGGGGGATTGTGCGTCCTTGTCCCAGTATACCTCGGGTACGGAAGCGAGGAGGTTGAGCTGGCGGGCGAGGGTGAAAAGATAATCGCTGAGGCGGTTGACGAAGCGCATTGCGGGTTCGGCAACGGGAGCATGTGCGGTCAGTGTCACCATACGGCGCTCGGCGCGTCGTGCCACGGTGCGGGCAATCTGCGCATGTGCACTTGGGACGGAGCCGCCGGGGAGGATGAAGCGGTTGTGCTGCGGAAGGGCCTCGGTGACGCGGTCGATGGCACGCTCGAGGACTGCGACGTCGTCGTCGGAGATTTCGCGGGGACGCCATTTGCTGTCCGGTTCGGTGGCGAGCTCGCTGCCCAGGTCGAAGAGCTTGTTCTGTATCCAGGTCAGCAGAGCCTTGTCCTTTTCAGGAAGGATTTGTGTGGCCGAGGCCATTACCAGTCCGAGCCACGAGTTAAGCTCGTCGACGGTTCCGTAGGCCTGCAGGCGCAGGTCGTCCTTGGCCACGCGGGTGCCTCCTACAAGCGATGTAGTGCCCTTGTCGCCGGTTCGCGTGTAAATTTTCATAGCCGTATGCTTTATGTTTAGCGTTTGCGCTTGCCCAGCAGATCGCGCAGGCCGTCCATGTCGAAAGTGAGGGAGAAACGGAGGGTCTGGTCAAGGGGCGAGGTCTGTGCCGTGGCCAGCATGTACGAGGCGTCGAGGCGTACGACGTTAAGGCTGAAGCCCGCGCCGAGGCCGAAGTACTGGCGGTTGCCCTTCATGGCGTTCTCGTAGAAATAACCGGCGCGGAGGAAGAACTGCTGGTTGTACGAGTATTCGGCGCCGAGCGACCAGGTAATCTCCTTGAGCTCCTCGCTGAAGCCGCCGGGGGCGTCGGAGAACGACTTGAAGATACCGGTGATGGGCGACATGTCCTCCCACTTCTGCAGGGCGTCATTGTACTCGCGCTGGCCGTCGGCGGTGGAGGTGTCATAATCCTGCTCGCGGGGACGTGCGGGCACCAGCAGTTTGTTGGCGTCCAGGTTTATGGCCAGGGTGTGGTAGTCGGCCAGGGGGAAAGTGAACGATGTGCCCAAGCGAAGGTTGGTGGGCAGAAAGGCCGGATAGGCGCCGTTGTCGTACGACACCTTGGTACCGATGTTGGAGATGTTGAAACCCCAGGCCCACTGACATTCGCTGTGGCCGATGACGGGGTAGGTCTGGAAGTAGCCGGAGATATCAGCCGAGAAAGCCGAGGCGCCGGTGATGGCGTCGCCGCTGTACGAGGTGCTGAAGCCAAGGTCGGAATAGATGTAGCGCATGACGACGCCCATCGAGAATTTCTCCGACAGCTTGCGCGAGTAGCCCACGTCCACCGACAGCTCATAAGGGTTGAGGCTCTGGCCGGCGTCGTTGTCCTGGGTGCTTGTGGTGACCTCGCCTAACGAGAAGTAGCGCAACGAGGCCGAAATGGCCTGGTTGTCGCCCGAGCCGACCTTGAAGTAGCCGGCGACGTTGGCCAGGAAGATGTCGTTGACGAGTTTGCGCAGCCACGGAGTGTAGCTGAGAGAGACCGCACCCTGGGAGTATGCGAAGGCATATTTCGACGGGTTCCAGAACTGCGAGTTGGCATCGGGGTCGGTGGCGGCGCCGAGGTCGCCCATCGAGGCGCCGCGGGCGTCAGGGGCGATGGACAGGGATGTCACGCCCGTGGTGATGGGGTTGAACTCGGTGTCCTTGATGTCGTCGTCGGCAAAGGCCACGGAGCCTGCGGCAAAAGTCATGGCCGCCGCCATGAGGTATCGTAAGTATGGTTTCATTTTCATTTTCGAAGTGATGATGACCGGAGTACCGTCGCGTCCGCGGCACACGTCCGTGAACCGTCGGGTGCAACAATACGTTATTATAACGCCCCGAACGCGGTATTATTGTATTATGGCCGCGCGAAAGGTCCGGCGAGACGATGCTGGTTGTTAAAAAAAATTAAACGGGATTGGCGTCGACGGACAAACAAAGATCCGCTTTGTTTTAAATGAAAACAAATTGGAAAAACACACATAAAACAATCTTTAATTCCCTTTCACTATGAACACAGCTCCTCTTCAAGGCATCAAAGTGGTCGACTTCACCAACGTGCAGTCCGGACCTTCATGTACTCAGCTCTTAGCCTGGCTCGGCGCCGAAGTCATTAAAATCGAGCGTCCCGGCTCGGGCGATGCCACCCGTAAAGAATTACAGTTCCTTCCCGACGAGCCCAGCTACTACTTTCTGCAGCTGAACTCCGATAAGAAGTCACTGGCCCTCGACGCCGCCACCCCTGACGGCAAGGATATCCTCACCCGCCTCATCAAGGAGGCCGACGTCTTCATCGAGAACCTCCACCCCGGAGCCATGGATAAGTTAGGCTTCAGCTGGGAGGTAGTCCACAAACTCAACCCCAGGTGCGTCTACGCCACCATCAAGGGCTTCCCCGTAAGCTCGAAGTACGCCAACCTGAAGGCCTACGAGCCTGTCGCACAGGTAACCGCAGGCGCAGCCTCCACCACCGGCTGGTGGGAAGGCGACAACAACGTGCCTACACAGAGCGGCGCGGCTCTCGGCGACTCCAACACCGGCATGCACTGCACAATCGGCATCCTGGCCGCCCTGATGCAGCGCGAAAAGACCGGCGAAGGCAGCTTCGTATACCAGTCGATGCACAACGCCTGCCTCAACCTCTGCCGTATCAAGACCCGTGACCAGCTCACCCTCGACCGCATCGGTTACCTCACCCAGTTCCCGCAGTACCCCAACGGCAAGTTCGAGGACTATGTACCCCGTTCGGGCAACCAGGAGGGCAGCGGTGTTCTCGGGTGGACATACAAGTGCAAAGGCTGGGAGACAGACCCCAACGCATACGCATACGTCATCCTGCAGCGTGGCGCCAAGGACTTCGAGAAGGCCTGCAAGGTGTTCGGTTTCGAGGACTGGCTCACCAACCCCGATTTCAACACCGCCGACGCCCGCGACCGTCACAAACAGGAAATCTGGGCCCGCATCCAGGAGTTCTGCATCGACAAGACCAAATACGAGGTTACCGATCTGCTCTCGAAGGGCGGCGTGCCCGTGGCTCCCGTGCTCAGCACCAAGGAAATCATGGACGACCAGAGCCTCTACGACGGCAACACCCTCGTCAAGATCAACCAGGGCGGTAAGATTGGCGAATTCGTCACTGTCGGTGTCCCCTTCACCATCAGCAACTACCAGCCTACCTACGGCCCCTGCCCGACTCTCGGCGGCAACACCGAAGAAGTGCTTAAGAGCGTAGGCTATACCGACGAGCAGATTGCCTCGTTCGCCAAGAACGGCACCACCGCTCCCATGCCCAAGCCCGCAGCAGAACCTGCAAAAGCCTAAAATCATAGCAAATTCTTAGACCATCCACCGGCCGGAATTATTGGACGTGCGGAAGCCTGAAAGGCAACGCCCGTCAATATGCCTCCGCATCGTAATTTCGGCCGGCTATTTATCAAAATAACTACATAAAACACGCATTATGGCTGATACAACTACAATAAACGCTCCCGCCAAGGCCGCCGCCACATGCAACTGCCAGAAGCCCGCTCCGCACTATCCCGAGCAGGTCACCGGCATGTATATACTGGCCCGCGCCCTCAAGGAGGTGGGAATAACCGATATGTATGGCCTGGTAGGCATCCCCGTCACCGAGGCCGCTTATCTATGTCAGGCCCAGGGCATCCGCTTCGTGGGCTTCCGTCACGAGCAGCAGGCCGGTATGGCCGCCGCCACCCACGGCTACCTCACCAAGACTCCCGGCGTGCTCCTCACCGTATCGTCGCTCGGCTTCATGAACGGCCTTACCGCTACTGCCAACGCCACCGTCAACTGCTACCCGATGATTCAGATTTCGGGAGCCTCCGACCCCACCATGGTCGACATGAACGTAGGCACCTACGAGCAACTTGACCAGCTAAACACCGCCCGTCCCCTCGTCAAGGCCGCCTTCCGCTGCAGCCACGCCAAGGACATCCCCGCCGCCGTCGCCCGCGCCTACCGCGCCGCCGTCTCCGGCCGTCCCGGCGGCGTATACATCGACATGACTACTCCCGCCCTCGGTGAGGTCATGGACGCCGCAGAGGCCGAGAAACTTTTCTTCAAGCCCGTCGACGCTGTAGCCGAGACCGCTCCTAATGCCGACGCCGTCAAGCGCGCCGTAGACCTCATTGCCAACGCCAAGAATCCCGCCATCCTCCTCGGCAAGGGCGCCGCCTATGCTCAAGTTGACGACAAAATCAAGACGCTGGTCGAAAAGTACAACATACCGTACTTCCCCATGTCAATGGCAAAGGGCCTGATGCCCGACGTCGGCCCCCTCAGCGCCCTGTCGTGCCGCAAGACCATCATGGAGAAGTCCGATGTCGTGATAATGATTGGCGCACGCCTCAACTGGCTGCTGTCGTTCGGCCACGGCAAATGGAATCCCGATGTCAAGTTCGTACACCTTGACGTCGAGCCCCAGGAGATGGACGTCAACGTGCCCACCGCCGCTCCTGTCGTAGGCGACATGAGCCTGTCGCTCGACGCCATCCTCGCCGGCCTCGAAGGCAAGACCATGAAAGCCGACCCGCAGTGGGTAGCCTCGCTGCAGGCCGAGACAAAGGTCAAGGCCGTCAAGTTCGCCAGCCGCCTCACCGAGTCCAAGGACATGATGCCCATGCACCACTGGACGGCTCTGGGCGTAATCAAGCCCATCCTCGAGGCCAATCCCGACATCATACTCGTCAACGAGGGCGCCAATACTCTCGACGACACCCGCGACGCCATAAACATGAGCCTGCCCCGCCACCGCATCGACTGCGCGACTTGGGCAATCATGGGCATGGGCATGGGCTCGTGCGTAGGAGCCGCCGTCGCCACCGGCAAGAGCGTCGTCGCCATAGAAGGCGACTCGGCCTTCGGCTTCTCCGGCATGGACTTCAGCACCATCTGCCGCTTCAACCTCCCCGTCACTGTCGTCATCTTCAACAACGGCGGCATCTACAACGGCGTAGGCGTCAACATGAGCAATGACGGTGACCCCGCTCCTACCACCCTGAACATCAACGCCCGCTACGACAAGTTAGGCGAGGCCTTCGGTGCACAGAGCTACTACGTCACCACCCCCGCCGACCTGCAGAAGGCTCTCACCGAGGCCATCGCCTCGAAGAAGCCCTGCCTGATTGACGTCCAGCTCGCCGCCGACTCGGGCGCCGAGTCGGGCCACATAGGCTACCTCAACCCCGCTCCTCTGCTGGAGATTAAGGTCTGATAATCTTCTCAACCTATGAGGTTGTTGTAAAGCACACAAACCTCGTAATGCTGTATATAGTAGTTGTAGGGACGCTTTGAAAAGCGTCCCTGCTACAAATTACAGCTTTACCGTTCTGCAAATTACAGTTTTACCGGTTCCGCAACATCTCTTTTTCTCAGCCAAATAACGAAACGATACGTTTCAGCTGTTTTAATAACTACTAAAATTTAGTGATATGCTCCATGTAATTTTATACGCCATAGTCCCGATTATCGTGGTGATGTCAGTGGGCTTTATCGCCGGCAAAAAGGGCGCGTTCAGCGGTGGAGACGCCAAGGCCTTCAATAAGGTTGTGCTTGACTTCGCATTACCCGCAGCCCTCTTTGTCTCGATTGTCGACGCCGACCGTCAGATGCTTGTCGACGACATCAAACTCACCATCATCTCGCTGGTGGTAATCATGGCCTGCTTCATGCTGGTCTATTGGATTTATAAGTACGGTTTCCGCAAACAGGGTGTCACCCAGGCCGACGCCGCCATCATGGCCCTTGTAAACGGCTCGCCCACAATCGGCTTCCTGGGCTTTGCGGTCCTTGAGCCTATCTTCGGCACCAACGCCTACGTGGCCCTCGTGGTGGCCATCGTCGGCATCGTGGTCAACGCCGTAGGTATCCCCGTCGGCCTGTCGCTGATGAACGCCGGCAACGCCGAAGCTGCCGCCGCGCGCAACGGCGGCAAGAAGCCCAATCCCTGGGTGCCGGTGATTAACGCGCTCAAACAGCCTGTGGCATGGGCTCCTATCCTTGCCGTAGTCTGGGTTGTGGCCGGTATACCCTGGCCGAAGTGGGCAAGCCCCTCCTTCGACCTCATCAAGGGCGCCAACGCCTCGCTGGCAGTATTTGCCGCCGGTGTGACTCTGTCCTCTATTAAAATCGATGTCAACTGGCAGGCTGTGCTTGGCGTACTACTCAAGCTGATAATGATGCCTCTGGCGCTGCTCGTTGTCGGTATCATCTTCAAGATGTCGCCCCAGAACCTGGCAATGCTGGTTGTAGCCGGCGCTCTGCCCCCTGCCTTCTCGGGTATCATCATCGCCGACGAGTACGACTCGTACGTCGCCACTTCGACCTCGTCGCTGGCAGTGTCCATCATCGCCTTTATGGTGGCATGCCCGCTGTGGATATGGATTACCGAGGCGGCCGTGCATATTTTCTACGGCCCGACCGTAGGCATAGGTCTGATTGGCTAATACATACATATCTGTAAACTGACGGCAGCCGCACGCTACATCGATGGACGTGCGGCTGTCGCTGTGTTTTGGAAGGTCGACGAAATTTTGGGCGTCAACGAAAAAAGCCGTACCTT
>JBJFEE010000078.1:0-12240 GCA_051890455.1 Muribaculaceae bacterium | reverse complement strand
TTTGCTCTTGTACTACTCTTGTCTCTATTGTAATTCTTTCAATGTACTCTCTTTTACGCCGTGCTCTTTGGAGCCGAACGCGTTTGCAAAGGTACGGCAAGTTTTTGACATGACAAAATTCAGGAGAAATATTTAATGGATTTTAACAAATGAGGACGTATTTTTAAGGTTGGGCGGTCCGGAAGTGCGAACGGCAAACGTCGGAAACCGATGGCATGAATAGAAAAATCAGTGGTGGGAGTGAAGAAATATCCAATAAAGGAGGACTGGCTAATAAAGGGGACCGGCCAATACAGAATGCACACAATAAAAGGCGGGAAAATGCGTTTATATGGGTAAATGAATGTTATGAAACGCTTTTTGCGCACATATATAATACGAGAGAAGTTTGCCAGGCGAGTCGTAATGGCTTTGGCGGCTCTGGCGCTGACAGGGCCGGCCGTCCGGGCGCAGGACGGCAGCGCAGCTTATAACTTCCTGAACGTCACAGGGTCGAGCCGCATATACGGACTGGGCGGAGTAAACATCTCGCTTGTCGACGATGACATCTTCAACGCCGACCAGAACCCGGCGCTGCTGGGACAGGAAATGTCCAACCAGGTGGGAGTGAGCTACATGCGCTATCTCGGCGGCAGCAATTTCGCCGGGGCACGGTATGCCCACTCGGTGGGCGAGCACGGCACGCTGGGCGGCTTCATCCACTATTTCGGCTATGGCTCGATGAAAGAGACCGACGAGTTCGGCAACATCCTCGGCACCTTCTCGCCCAAAGACGTCAGCTTCGGCGTCAACTACTCATACGACATCAACGACCGCCTGCGCGGCGGCGCAGCGCTGAAACTGGTCTACTCGGGCTATGCCGACTATACGGCCTTCGCCCTCGCCACCGACCTCGGCATAAACTACTATGACCCCGAGCGCGACCTGTCGCTGTCGGCAGTGGTAGCCAACCTGGGCGGCCAGGTAAAACGCTTCACCGACCACTACGACAGACTGCCCATCGACGTCAGGCTGGGCTGGTCGCAGAGCTTCGGCTCCTTCCCCGTGCGCTTCAGTGTCACAGCATGGAACCTGACAAAGTGGCACCTCCCCTACTACGAGCACGGTGACGGCACCGAGAGCAGCGAGACCGTCCGCAAGGACAGCTTCGGCAGCAACCTCTTCCGCCACCTCGTCTTCGGCGCCGACCTCATATCCAGCCCCAACTGGTACCTCGGCCTCGGCTACAACTACAAAACGCGCACCGACATGGGCACCTACTCACGCAATTTCCTCAGCGGCTTCTCGCTCGGCGGAGGCCTAAAAGTCAAGGGCTTCGGTTTCGGCATTGCCCTCGCCCAGCCCCATACCGGAGCCACGACGTTTATGCTGAACATAAACTGCGACCTGAACAGCCTGCTCAACTGAGCGACAATACATACCCAGCATTACGGGGAGCGCGGGCTTTTGCGTTCCCCTAATTTTTTGTATTTTTGTGGAAGATATTCTTCAGAACAATGGAAAAAGAAACACCGAAAATAGTTATCGCCTTTGACGGCTTCTCGTCATCGGGCAAAAGCACCATGGCCCGTGCGCTGGCCAAGCGTTTAGGCTACAGGTATATAGACAGCGGAGCCATGTACCGCGCCGTCACCCTCTACGCCCTCGAGCACGGCATGATTCATGCCGACGGCAAGGTCGATACCGACGCGCTGACCAAAGCCCTGCCCCTTATCGGCATCGACTTCGCCATCCAGCCCGACGGCAGCCAGCACGCCATGCTCAACGGCAAGGACGTCGAGGGCGAAATCCGCAACATCGAGGTATCGTCGCACGTCTCGGACGTCGCCGCCATCCCCGCCATCCGCCACGACCTGGTGGCCAAACAGCAGGCCTTCGGCACGTCCAAAGGCATCATCATGGACGGCCGCGACATCGGCACCACCGTTTTCCCCGACGCCGAACTCAAGATTTTCGTCAACGCCCCCGCCGCCACCCGCGCCCGGCGCCGCTACGAGGAGCTGAAGGCGAAAGGCCAGGAGGTGAGCTACGACGAAATCCTCGCCAACGTCAGACAGCGCGACCACATCGACTCGACACGTGCCGAGAGCCCCCTTCGCCGCGCCGACGACGCCATCAACCTCGACAACTCCGACATGACGATAGCTCAGCAGGACGCATGGCTCGACAACGTCGTCGCCGAGCGTCTGAAAACCCTGTAATCCCCTACCCGACCACATTACCCCTCTCCCGTTTATGCCACAAACCGCAAACACATTGCCGATAATCGAGATTGACGAGCGCTCGGGCTTCTGCTTCGGCGTCGTCAACGCCATCTCCAAAGCCGAGGAAGAGCTTCAGAAAGGGTCGCCGCTCTACTGCCTGGGCGACATCGTCCACAACAGCGCCGAGGTGGAGCGCCTGGAGGCCAATGGCATGGAGACGATATGCCACGCCGACCTGGAGCGCCTGCCCGACAGCCGCGTCCTCCTGCGCGCACACGGAGAGCCGCCTTCCACCTACGAGGCCGCGCGCCGTAACAACATCACCATCATTGACGCCACCTGCCCCGTGGTGCTGAAGCTGCAGCAGCGCATAAAGAGCGCCTACGACAAGGCAAAGGCCGAGGGCAGCAACTGCCAGATTGTCATCTACGGACGGCGCATGCACGCCGAGGTGAACGGCCTGGTGGGACAGACCGAGGGCAACGCCGTGGTGATAGAGAGCGTCGACGACCTCGACCGCATCGACTTCAGCCGCCCCGTGTCGCTGTACTCGCAGACCACCAAGAGCCTCGAAGGCTTTCAGCACATCATCGCCGAGATAGGGCGCCGGATGCAGCCGGGCGTGCGTTTCGACTATGCCGACACCATCTGCCGCTCCGTCGAGAACCGCGCCTCGCACCTCCGGGACTTCGCCTCGCGCCACGACGTCATCCTCTTCGTCGCCGGTGCCAAAAGCTCGAACGGCAAAATCCTGTTCGACCACTGCCTCGACACCAACCCGCGCTCGTGGCTCATCCCAGGGCCCGAATTTCTGAAGGCCGAATGGCTCTCCGACGCCCGCTCAATAGGCATCTGCGGTGCAACGAGCACCCCTTCATGGCTCATGGAGCAGGTTGCTGAAAGAGTCTCAGATCTTTGCACAAAAGCACACCGCCGACAAGAGTAGACGCAGACAAAAATACAGCATCCCGGCTCGCTTATGCGTGGCCGGGATGCCGTGTATATATATGGGTTACGAAACAATCAGTAGTTGCGGGCGATGACCACGCGGCGGGGCGAGGGCTTGCCTGTTACCATGCAGAAGCCGGGACCGTCGTCGTACCCCTCGAGGGGTATGCAGCGGATGGTGGCCTTTGTCTCGGCCTTGATGCGCTCCTCGGTCTCCGGCGTGCCGTCCCAGTGGCAGAGGAAGAAGCCGCCGTTCTCGATTTTCTCCTTGAACTCGTCGTACGAGTCGCAGTAGTAAGTCATTGCGTCGCGCTGTCTGAGAGCCTTCTGATAGATATTGTCCTGAATGTCCTCGAGGAGCTTCTGCACATATTCCTCGATACCGGCAAGGGGAGCCTCGTGCTTTTCGAGGGTGTCGCGGCGCATGACCTCGACGGTGCCCTTCTCGATGTCGCGCTCGCCGAGGACAAGACGGACGGGCACACCCTTGAGCTCGTAGTCGGCGAACTTGAAGCCCGCGCGCTTGTTATCGGCGTCGTCATATTTGACCGAGATGCCCATCTTGGTGAACTTCTCCACCATCGGGTCGACGACATTGCTGATGTTGGCCAGCTGCTGAGCATTCTTGTAGATGGGGATAATGACGACCTGGATGGGAGCCAGGTGCGGAGGCAGGACAAGGCCGTTGTCGTCCGAGTGCGTCATGATGAGCGCGCCCATCAGACGTGTCGACACGCCCCACGAGTTTGCCCATACGTATTCGGGCTTGTTCTCCTTGTTGGCGAAAGTGACGTCGAAAGCCTTGGCGAAATTCTGGCCCAGGTTGTGCGACGTGCCGCTCTGCAGCGCCTTGCCGTCCTGCATCATCGCCTCGATGGTGTAGGTGTTGAGGGCGCCGGCAAAACGCTCGGTGGCGCTTTTCACGCCCTTGATGACGGGCATGGCCATGTATTTCTCGGCGAACTCGGCGTAGGTGTCAATCATCTTTACCGTGCGGGCCTCGTTCTCCTCGGCGGTGGCGTGGGCGCAGTGGCCCTCCTGCCACAGGAACTCGCTTGTGCGCAGGAACATGCGCGTGCGCATCTCCCAGCGCATGACGTTCGCCCACTGGTTGATGAGCAGAGGCAGGTCGCGCCACGAGTGTATCCAGTTCTTATACGTGCCCCAGATGATGGTCTCGGAGGTGGGACGCACGATAAGTTCCTCCTCCAGCTTTGCCGACGGGTCGACGACGACGCCCGAGCCGTTGGGGTCGTTCATCAGACGGTAGTGTGTCACCACCGCGCACTCCTTGGCGAAGCCCTCGACGTGCTCGGCCTCGCGGCACAGGAACGACTTGGGGATGAGCAGGGGGAAGTAGGCGTTCTGCACGTCCGTCGCCTTGAACATACGGTCGAGCGTCTGCTGCATCTTCTCCCAGATGGCATAGCCGTAGGGTTTGATGACCATGCAGCCGCGCACTGCCGACTGCTCGGCCAGGTCGGCCTTGACGACCAGCTCGTTGTACCACTGCGAATAATTGTCCTGGCGCTTGGTCAGGCCTTTGAGTTCAACTGCCATATAGTTAGTTTTTATTGTGTGTAATCTTATGTGATGTATGTGATTTATGTGATGCTAAATGCAGATGCAAAGGTAGCAATATTTGTACAATTAAGCAAACCCCGGTCCGATTGGAGGTCGGGCCGGGGCGATGCGGTTTACGAGGCCCGTTGTAGGGCCGTCTGTGACTGAACCGTCAGAAATTCCACTGGCAGGCAATCATAGTCAGGTTGGGGCAGGCGATGGTGCGCAGGTCGATAATCTGGTTGTAGCGGCAGTTGATGTAGGTGAGGGCCTGGTCGAACGAGACGTCGAGGGTGGTCAGCTCGTTGTTGTTGCAGAGCAGACGCTGCAGGAAGGTCTGGTTGGAGAGGTTCAGCGTGGTCAGGTCGTTGTACGAGCAGTCCACGAAGTCCAGGCGGGGGCATCCGCTGACCGAGAGCTCGGTGAGGTCATTGTACGAGCAGACCAGGTCCAGCAGGGCGTTGCAGTCGCGCACGCCCAGGGTCTTCATGTTGTTGTCGGTGCAGACGAAGGTCGACAGGGCGGGCAGGCCCGAGACAATCATGTTGCTGATGTGGTTGCCGTCGATGTTGATGTTGGCCAGGTTCTCCACACCCACGAAGTTGAGCGCCGTCAGCTTGTTGTAACCGGCATAGAGGTTCTTGAGGGCGGTGCAGTAGTCGATGGTGAGGTTTTCCAGCTGGTTGCCCTGGCAGTTGAGCGTCTCCAGCGTTGCCGAGCCGGAGAGGTTGAGGTCCACGAAATGGTTGTTGGAGAGGTTGAGCTTCTTGAGGACGGGCACGCCGGTGATATTGATTTCGGCCAGCCGGTTGTTGTTCACCGACACGTCGGTGAGCTGCGGGCAGTTCTCGACGGAGAACTGGGTGAGGCGGTTGCGCGAGACGTTGACGGCGGTGAGGGCGGGGTCGCCGGAGACCTCGAGCGAGTTGAGGGCGTTGCGCGAAACGTCTACCGAGCGGAGGGCCTTGAAACCGGTGAGGTCAAGGTTTCCAGCTAGCTTTTTGTCGCGCCACTTGATTTCGACCACGCTGCCGTTCTCGACGGTGACGCCTTCCCAGCCTGCGGGGTCATTGACATTGGTAATTCTGAGGGCCTCGGCATTTGTGGCGGCCTCCTTTGCGGGCTGCGACAGGAAAGCCTGAAGCTGACGGACCTCAGCCTTGTTTACCTTCTGAGCGAAAGCGACCGTGCTGCTGAGCACGAGGGCCATTAATAATACGACCTTTTTCATAATGGAATGTTTTAAAAGAGTTTTGTTTTGATTTTGTGTGTTTTATAGTCTAATGTGACGGGCAGGAGCCGGAGCCTGACTTAACCCGGGCTCCTTTGCCTGAGCCTTCGACTATCAAACAACGGTAACGGGCCAAAGGTTTGCACAGGTTTTAAAAAAATAACTTAATGCGAAAAAGCAGAGTGCCCCGGAGGTATTTCCGGAGCACTCTGCCAGACAAAAAATATTAAACCATCACTCAGAACGGCGCGGGGGCGTCGTCGGTGGAGAGGGGTACGCCGCCCTCGAAGGGGCTGTTGCCGGTCGGCACAGCGGGGGCGGCGCCGAGAATGGAGCTTGACGATGAGCCCATCTCACCGGACTCGAGACCCTCGGACGGGTCGGCGCTCCAGTTTTCAAAGCGGGCGAACTTATGGCGGAAGCGCATCTTTACATCGCCCACCGAGCCGCTGCGGTGTTTGGCGAGGATGAACTCGGCCAGGCCGCGGATGTCGTTGCCATTGGCGTCGACGTCGGACTTGATGTAGTACTCGGGGCGGTGGATGAAGCAGACGATGTCGGCGTCCTGCTCGATGGCGCCGGACTCGCGGAGGTCGCTGAGCTGGGGGCGCTTGCCGTCGGTGCGCGACTCGACGCTGCGGTTGAGCTGCGACAGGGCGACGATGGGTATCTGCAGCTCCTTGGCCAGCTGTTTGAGGGAGCGCGAAATCATGGAGACCTCCTGCTCGCGCGAGCCGAACTTCATGCCGGAGGCGTTCATGAGCTGGAGGTAGTCTATTATAATCATCTCTATGCCGTGCTCGCGGACGAGGCGGCGGGCTTTGGTGCGCAGCTCGAAGATGGACAGCGAGGCGGTGTCGTCAACATAGAGCTGTGCGCCTTGTAGGCGTTTGATGCGTGCGCCGAGCTGGTCCCACTCCATGGCAGAGAGATGGCCGCTCTTGATTTTTTCGCCGGGTATCTCGCAGACGTTGCTGATGAGGCGGTTGACGAGCTGGACGTTGGACATCTCCAGAGAGAAGATGGCGACGGGGGTGTTGTTGTCGACGGCCATATTCTTTGCCATGGAGAGGACGAAGGCGGTCTTGCCCATGGCGGGGCGTGCGGCGATGATGATGAGGTCGCTGCGCTGCCAGCCGGAGGTGATGCGGTCGAGTTCGACATAGCCGGAGGAGATGCCGGAGAGGCCCGAGTCGCGGTTGGCAGCGGTTTCAATCTGCTTGAGGGCCTGGGTGAGGATGGGGTCAATCTGCAGGACGTCGCGCTTGACGTTGTTCTGCGAAATCTGAAAGAGTCCTCCTTCGGCCTCCTGGAGGACGTCGTCGACGTCGTTGGACTCGTCAAAGGCCTTGCTCTCGATGTCGGTGGCGAAGGAGATGAGCTGGCGGGCGAGGTATTTCTGGGCGACGATGCGTGCGTGGAACTCGACGTGGGCGGCCGAGCTGACGCGGGAGGTGAGCTCGGTGATGTAGACGGCGCCGCCGGCCTTTTCGAGGGTGCCGTTTATGCGGAGCTGCTCGGTAACGGTGAGCATGTCGATGGGTTTCATGGCGGCGCCGAGGCCCATGATAGCCTCGTAGATGAGCCGGTGGCGGGGCTCGTAGAAGCTGTCGGGGCAGAGGAGCTCACAGACGGTGCTGTACGCGTCGCGCTCGAGCATCAGCGCGCCCAGGACGGCGCCCTCGAGCTCGGTGTCGCGTGGGGCGATGCGGCCTCCGGTCTCGAGTATGCGCTCGCTGTCGGTGCGGGGGCGGTTGTTGTTCCTGTTATTATAATGGTTGTTGTTCCTGTTATTATAATATTGTCTTTTGTCGTTGTCGGTAGTTGCCATGATTGTGTCTTTTCCGTGTTTCTGCCTTGCAAAGGTAACGCTTAATGCGCTGACGTCCCAATGATTTATAGCCAAATTATCAACGGCGGGTGTTGAAAACTTAGTTAAAAGGGGCACAAAATAGCATTTCCGATAAAAATATGCGCGAAAACGGGGCGGAGATGTTGCACAGCCGAAAATTTTATGTTAATTTTGCACTTGAATGTTAAAATCGGAGACACAGCAATGCGACCTCACGGATTTGCAAACAATAACGAATGTCAGTCGTTAACATAATATAGGTTAATAAACGAATGAAGAAACAGACAATCTGGATATTGACGATACTGATGGCGGTGACCTTCATGGGTCTGCTGTTCATGCAGATTTTCTATATGCGCAGCATGGTACAGATGCGTTACGACCAGTTTGCGCAGGCCGCCCGTCAGAGCCTCCTGGCCGTGTCGGTAAGGCTGTCGCACGACGAGACACAGTACTTCCTCAGGGAGGACCTCGACAATGTCGAGTCGAAGACCATCTACGGGCAGTATATAGGAGAGCCCACGCCCCGTCTGGGCGGCGTGCGGTATTCGTTCACCACGTCCTCGGGCCTTGAGGCCGACGTCACCATCAAGGGACATCCGGCCGAAATCTCGAACCTGCAGACGACATCGCCTCTGTTGGGGCTGAAGACCAGCACCGGAGCTGTGTCGCGGCGCATGAGCGAGCAGTTCATGAAGCAGAAAAACATCCTTGACGACATCATCGTCGACATCATGTACCAGGCCAGCAACCGCCCCATAGCCGACCGCGCCGACTCGGCAAAGGTGGTGACCTATCTGCGCCAGGAGCTGGACACGCTGGGGCTGAACGTACCCTTTGAGTTTGCCGTGGTGAACAACGACGGCGCGCCGGTGTACTACTCGAAGGGCTACAAGGCCGGAGCGGCCGACAACGAGAAGATGTTCAAGCAGGTGCTGTTTCCCCACGACGGCCCCGCGCGCTCGTATTACCTGAAGGTGTTCTTCCCGACGCGCAAGGACTTCATCTACTCCACGTTGCCGTTCATAATCCCCTCGTTCGCCTTCACGCTTATTCTGCTCGTGGTGTTCGTCTTCACCATCATCACGGCGTTCAGGCAGAAGAAGCTGACGGAGATGAAAAACGACTTCATCAACAACATGACGCACGAGTTCAAGACGCCGATATCGTCCATCTCCCTGGCGGCGCAGATGCTCCAGGACCCGGCGGTCACCAAGTCGCCGGCCATGCTGAGCCGCGTGGCTTCAGTGATAAACTCGGAGACACGGCGCCTGCGCTTCCAGGTGGAGAAGGTGCTGCAGATGTCGATGTTCGAGGGTCGCAAGTCCACCCTCAAGCTCACCGACGTCGACGCCAACTCGGCAATCTTCAACATCGCCAACACCTTCAAACTGACGGTGGAGCGCTTCGGAGGCTCGATAGAGACACATCTCGACGCCATGAACGCCATAGTCGAAGTGGACGAGATGCATTTCACCAACGTGATTTTCAACCTGCTCGACAATGCCGTCAAATACAGCCGCGAGGACGTGCCGCCGCACCTGGTCATCACGTCGCGCGACCTTGAGAGCGACCGCCTGCAGATTACCGTCGCCGACAACGGCATCGGCATCAGCAAAGAGGACCAGAAGCGCATCTTCGAGAAATTCTTCCGCGTGAACACCGGCAACCGCCACGACGTCAAGGGCTTCGGCCTCGGCCTGGCATACGTCAAGAAGATGATTACCGAACTGGGCGGCGACATCACCGTCGAGAGCCATCTCAACAAGGGGACTAAGTTCATAATAATTCTCCCTCTGTCAAAAAGTTAAGATTACTAAAACAAATAATTATATTACCCCTATCTAAAAGTAAAGATTATGGAAGAACGTACACGTATTCTGCTTTGCGAGGACGACGAGAGCCTGGGCATGCTGCTGCGCGAGTACCTTCAGCAGAAAGGTTTCAACGCCGACCTCTTCGCTGACGGCGAAAGCGGTTATAAGGCCTTCCTGAAAGGCAAATACGACATCTGCGTCCTGGACGTCATGATGCCCAAAAAGGACGGATTTGCCCTGGCACAGGAAATCCGCACCGTCAACTCGGAAGTGCCCATTATCTTCCTCACCGCCAAATCGCTCAAGGAGGACATCCTCGAGGGCTTCAAAATCGGTGCCGACGACTACCTCACCAAGCCCTTCTCGATGGAGGAGCTCGTGTTCCGTCTCGAGGCCATCCTGCGCCGCGTGAAGGGCAAGAAGGGCAAGGAAATCACCATGTACAAAATCGGCAAGTTCACCTTCGACACCCAGAAGCAGGTGCTGATGATTGACGACAAGGTGACCAAGCTGACCACCAAGGAGAGCGAGCTGCTGTCGCTGCTCTGCGCCCACGTCAACGAAATCCTCGAGCGCAATTTCGCCCTCAAGACCATCTGGATTGACGACAACTATTTCAACGCCCGCTCGATGGACGTCTACATCACCAAGCTGCGCAAGCACCTCAAGGAAGACCCCTCCATCGAAATCATCAACATCCACGGCAAGGGCTACAAACTCATCGCCCCGGAGCCCGAGAAGAAATAAGCGTCCTTATCGATTATCCACAAGGACGGAGTCTCCTAAACGAGGCCCCGTCCTTGTTCGTTTCATAAGATTTTTTGTATCTTTGCAGATATACCTATAAAAAAGGCCTTAGAATGGACCAACGTACACTTACAAACCGCATCGCCCGCAATCTCGACATCGATGCCAAGGACGTCACGATGTTCGGCGACGCCATGGCCGACATCTTCCAGGAGATCCTTGCCGACTGCGACACCGTGGCCATCCCCGGCTTCGGCACATTCAGCGGCGTAAAGACCGACGAGCACGAAGCCCTCGCCGCCAACGGCACCAAAGTACTGATGCCGCCCTCTATCTCCGTAGTCTTCGAACCCGGAAGCCGTCTGCGCAAAGAGGCCATGCAGCGCCTCTAATCATTATCACTTAGAACAGTTACACATGAACAACACAATAGCAGCCAGCAGGCTTGCCGAAATGCTTGCCCGCCGTACCGGAACCTCGGCAGAGGATGCCGCAGCCTTCATGCAGGAATATTTCAACGTGGTAAGAGCGGGCATCGTTTCCGGCGAGGAGATTCACCTCAAGGGCCTTGGTATTTTCCGAGCCACGGGCAACGCATCGGCTCCCGTCGAGTTTGTCCCCGACCCTGCGCTGACCGAAAAAGTCAACGCACCTTTCGCCGCCTTCAGCCCCTTCGTCCTCGAAAGCGCCGACGAGGTGGCCGCGCTGGGTGAAACGCCGAAAGAACCCGAGCCCGCAATGCCGGCAGAGCCCGAACCGGAGGTTAAACCCGAACCGCAGCCTGAAGTTGCCGCTCCGGAGCCGGAGCCTGAGCCCGCGGCAGAACCGGTTGTCGTTCCCGAGCCTGTTGCCGTTCCCGAGCCTAAGCCGGAGCCCGAACCCGTAGTCATACCGGAGCCCAAACCCGAGGAGAGTACAGATGACGGCAACGGCGGCATAAACATGGACAAGGAACCGGCATATAACGCTGCACAGCCCGTTCAGGCCGCACCGCAGACAATTGTCTGTCCCGCCGGTTATCAGCACAGTTCGGGTATGAAGGCTTTCTGGTTCATCATAGCCTTTGCCCTCGGCATAATTCTCGGCTTCGGCGCCGGATATTATTTCCACGGCTCGCTGCGCATCAGCATCAGCCGCGCCAACGACGCCGTCTCCTATCCCGAGGAGAAAGTCGAAGAAAAAACCGCCGACAAGAAGGACACGCTGAGCACTCCGGCAGTCAAGCCTGCCCCGGCCGAAAAAGCCACGGCACAGCCCGAAAAGACGGCCGAGGCCAAAGCTGCCGCCGAAGAAAAGCCTGCGCCTGCCAGACCCGAGCCGGTCAGGGAAAAGCCGACCTACGGCACCATCACCTCAAACACTTTCCTTACCACCCTCGCCGGAAGAAACTACGGCCAGAAAGATTTCTGGGTATACATCTACGAGGCCAATCCAGGCCTCGGCCACCCCGACCGTATCCGTCAGGGCACACGCGTCAAGATTCCCCCGAAATCGCAGCTGCCCCTCACCGGCAACACCGAGCAGGACATCAAGAACGCCAAAGCCAAGCAGGTGCAGATTTATGCCCCCTATCGGCGCAAGCGCAAGTGATTTAGAAGATTACAATTTGCTTTAATCGTATCCACAAGCAAAGGCAAACACAAGACAGCAAGCAATGAGTGACAAAATTATTGCCGTTCCATGTGTCGTTGAGGAAGAGCGCGGCGACTTCATCCGAAGGGAGCGCAACACCCTTCAGCGCGCCCGGTGGCACGGTATGGAAGTTGTTGTCAAAGATTTCGGACGTCCGTTCCTCCATGGCCTGGAATATGCCATGCGCACGTCCAAAGCCTGCCGCTCGTACGAACACGCCAGGACGCTGATTGAACGGGGCATCGG
>JBJFEE010000077.1:0-53580 GCA_051890455.1 Muribaculaceae bacterium | reverse complement strand
TCGCAAAGCGATGTCCCTACATCATTAAAATCACACATTTTGACACACCGCCGTTTTTATGCTTTGCCTTATAATTATCCTTTGTTAAACAGCCTGTCAGACAGCCTCGTCAGAGCCTCTACCTTGTCCTCGGCGCGGACGAGCATGGCGATGTTGTACGTTGAGCCGCCGTAGCTGATCATGCGGACGGGGATGTCGCCGAGAGCTTCGATGGCGCGGCTGGCAATGCCGCCGTTGTGCCAGTCAAGGTCGCCTACGACGCAGACGATTGTCATGTCCTCGTCGGTGGTGACGGTGCCGAAATTCTTTAGCTCGTCGACGATGGCGGCCAGTGCCGGCGACGAGTCGACGGTGACGGAAACGCCCACCTCGCTCGTGGCCACCATGTGGATGGGCATACGGTGTTTCTCGAATGTCTCGAAGACCTTCAGCAGGAAGCTGTACGCCAGGAACATGCGTCCCGACTTGATGTGTATGCATGTGATGTCGTCCTTGGCCGAAACGGCTTTTATAGTGTTGCGGACGCTGACGTTGTGGATGAGTGTGCCGGGCTTCTCCGGCTCCATCGTGTTGAGCAGACGGATGGGGATGTTGTGCAGACGGGCGGGGAGCACGCATGCCGGATGCAGGATTTTGGCTCCGAAATACGCCAGCTCGGCGGCCTCCTCGAAATGCAGCTCGCTGACCGGGCGCGTACCCTTGACGTAGCGCGGATCGTTGTTGTGCATGCCGTCGATGTCGGTCCAGATGTCTATCTCGTCGGCCTCGATGGCCGCGCCGACAATCGAGGCGGTGTAGTCCGAGCCCCCACGCTGCAGGTTGTCGATGTCGCCGTACTCGTTGCGACAGATAAATCCCTGCGTGATGTACAGGTCGGCATCGGGGTTCATGGCGATGAGGCGTTTAAGCCTCAGCGTGATGTATTTGTAGTCAGGCTCGCCGTTCTCGTCGGTGCGCATGAACTTCAGTGCCGGCAGCATGGCGGCGTTGACACCGGTGAATTTCAGATAAGCCAGCATCAGAGCCGTCGACATCAGTTCGCCCTGCGCCAGTATCTCCTTCTCGTCAGTATCGGTGAAATCGACATCGATAAGAGAGCGGATGTACGACAGGCAGCGGTTGACGTCCGCCGTGGCCTTCTCGCGCATCTCCGTAGCCGCCTGGCTCATCATGGCACCGCCGCGGGTGCCCGACGACGGCGTGTTGAAGAGCTCGGCGATGACCTGCTCGTACCGGCTCTGCATGGCATTGACCGTCTCGCGGGCGCCTGCCTGGTTCTTCTTGTAAAGATAGTTGCAGATGTCCACAAGAGTATTCGTTGTCCCGGCCATCGCCGAGAGCACGATGATATTGCGCCCGCGCGTCGACACCAGCCGCGCCACATGCTTGATGCGCCCGGCACTGCCCACCGACGTCCCGCCAAACTTAAGTACTTTCATTCTATT
The DNA here is from genome assembly GCA_051890455.1 of Muribaculaceae bacterium. GTDB lineage: Bacteria > Bacteroidota > Bacteroidia > Bacteroidales > Muribaculaceae > CAG-873. The sequence continues at coordinate 52,135 of JBJFEE010000077.1, read as the reverse complement.
CCAAAAAACATTTTAGCCCACGAAATTACAAAATTAATCGCACACCACGAAACGCGCACCTCCATTTATCCCCATATCTTATCAAAATAGCCTATAATTCTCTTGTTTATCTCAAATAAATCAGCTATATTTGTGTCATAATATTAGCAGTATTATGCAGAATTCGATAGATAGTAATAGTATTTTATCATTATTAGACAACTTCACGCTTGACAATGCGGAGGACATTACCCGACAGGTAGCCGAGAATTTCCGCCGTCGACGCGTGGAGAAAAATATCACCCGCAGGCGCATCGCCGAACTATCCGGGGTGCCATTATCAACTGTCGCACGCTTCGAACAGAAGGGGCTCATTGCCTTCGAGTCCCTTGTCAAGCTGGCGATGGCCTTAGGCTATACCTCCGATGTGCGCAATCTATTTGGCACCTCCAAATTTGACACCATGGAGGAACTCGACCAAATACGCCGCAAAACCCACAGCAAACGCGCCTATCCCAAACAACACAATCCATGAAAAAAATAGAAAAGCTCTCAATAAAATTCCGCGGGCAAACAGTCGGCATTCTCTCGCTATCACCCGACAATCGCCTAAATGTCTTCGAATATGACAAATCATGGATTGCCGACGGATTCAGCATTTCCCCGTTGGAGCTACCACTAAAACCCGGTATCTTCATCGCCAAACCTCGGCCGTTCTCCGGCAATTTCGGTATCTTTGAAGACAGTCTCCCCGATGGATACGGCCGATACCTACTTCACAAAGCATTATTGAGAAAAGGCATCAATGACTTGGATTTGTCATCACTGGACAGGCTCGCTATTGTTGGCGACAACGGTATGGGCGCACTCACCTACTCCCCTGCCCTCATCCTCGAACAGGAAGAGCCCCTGGCCGATTTCGACAGGATTCAGCAGATTGGAGGCCGTGTCAAAATAGCCAGAATGTAGGGACATGCCTTTGGCATGTTTATCCAAACCGTTGGTTTTCACGCTTAACATCGCAAAGCGATGTCCCTACATCATTAAATTCCCGCAATTTGACACACTCTCGTAAAAAAGGGGGCAACACGAAGCTGTGTCAAAATAGCCTAAATGTAGGGACATGCCTTTGGCATGTTTATCCAAACCGTTGTTTTTCAGGTTCAACATCGCAAAGCGATGTCCCTACATCATTAAATTCCCGCAATTTGACACACTCTCGTAAAAAAGGGGGCAACACGAAGCTGTGTCAAAATAGCCAGAATGTAGGGACATGCCTTTGGCATGTTTATCCAAACCGTTGTTTTTCAGGTTCAACATCGCAAAGCGATGTCCCTACATCATTAAATTCCCGCAATTTGACACACCCTGGTTCATGGATTACTCAAACCTTCTCGCCCTAACCGGATATATCACCCAAAGCCAGGAAGACGTGGAGCAGATGTATCGCCGCATGCTCTTCAACTACCTCACCGAAAACAAAGACGACCACTGCAAAAACTTCAGTTTCTACGTTGTCAAAGACCCGGATACCGGAGCCTGGCGGTGGCGCCTTGCCCCGGCCTACGACCTCACGCTCTGCTCCGAAGGCTACAACGGCGAGCACGCCACCTCAGTCAACGGCACCGGACATCCCACCCTCTCGGATTTTCTCGCCGTCGGTACCAATATCAAACTTTCCGAGCCACGATGCCTAACCATTATCGAGGAAGTCCGCATCGCCGCAGCTTCCATTCTCCGCCACGACATCTCCAAATGATGCGTCTGTCAACCGTTATACTTTTCCGGTTATAATTGGAAATTAAGACAAAAATGGAGGCTGTTTGCCGAGTATAACCGGGAAACAGCCCATTTTTTTGAGAGAGTTAAAGATGTCAGATGCCAGCCGAGGAGGACGAGTTTGTGGGAGGCTTCGGACCGGAGGGGGATGTAGGACCGTTGGAGCCGGCGAAGACGCGGGAGAGGTATTTTTCCTGGAATTGCTGGAGGAGTTCCCAGAAATTGGGGACGAAGAGGGTGCCGACGATGGCGTTGACAGCCATGCCGAAGACTACGGCAGTGCCGAGGCTGATGCGGCTGGCGGCACCGGCGCCGGTGGCGAAGAGCATTGGCATGACGCCGAAGATGAAGGCGAGGGCGGTCATCAGGATGGGACGGAAGCGCACATGACCGGCATCCTGCGCGGCCTTGCGGATGGGCAGGCCGGACTTGCGGTAGTCCATGGCGTATTCGACAATCAGGATGGCGTTCTTCGCGGCCATGCCGAGCAGCAGTATTATACCGATCTGGGTATAGATGGATATGCTCTGGTTCATGAAGATACAGCCGAGTACCGTTCCGAGTATGGCGGTGGGAGTGGTGATGACTACCGCGACGGGGTCGGTCCACGACTCATACTGCGCCGCCAGCACAAGGATGGTAATGATGATGGCGAAGATGAGCACCATAGTGATGGTGGTGCCTGACTGTGTCTCCTGATAGGCCTCGCCCGTCCAGGCATAGCCGAAGTTGTCGCCGGCGACCTCCTCCAGAATTTCCTCCATGGCCTCGATGGCCTCGGAAGACGAGACGCCCGCGGCAGGTGTGCCGGTGACGGTGGCAGTCTTGTAGAGATTGTAGCGGTCGACAGTGGACTCGCCGGTCGACGGATTGATTTCGGCAAAAGCACTGAACGGAATCATATCGCCCGAAGCGTTGCGGACGTTGAGGCTGAGCACCTCTTCAGGCGTATTGCAGGCATCCGGGGCACCGCTCAGCAGCACCTCATACACGCGGCCGAAGTCGACGAAGTCGTTGACGTATGTTCCGCTCATAAACATCGACAGCGTGGAATAGACATCCGAGATGGCCACTCCGGCCATCTTGAGTTTGTCGCGGTCGATGGACAGGCGCATCTGCGGTACCTCGCCAGTATATAGCGACTGCACGGAGGCCAGACGCGGGTCCTTGGAACCGGCGGCAATCATGGCGTCGACGGTCTTCTTAAGCTCGCCCGCACCAAGGTTGTTGATGTCGAGCAGCTGCATCTCTTCGCCCGACGTCGTACCCAGGCCAGGTATTGCCGGCGGATTGAGCGAGAAAACCACAGCCTCCTGAATTGAAGCAGTAGCCTCGTCCACCTTAGCTATTATGGCGTCGATGCTCTCGTCAGCCGACTTGCGGTCCTTCCATGGCTCAAGCACCACAAAGATGCCGCCCATGTTTGACGACGAGCCGCCGCCCATGAACGAGTTGCCCGAAACGGCGAGCACGTTCTTGACACCCGGGACCTTCATTATTCTGGACGACACCTCATGCACAACCGAGTCGGTACGCGCCAGCGAGGCGTTCTGCGGCAGTTCCACCGAGGTCATGAAGTAACCCATGTCCTCCTGCGGTACGTAGCTTGTCGGCATCTTGACAAAGCCGAAGAAGGCCAGACCGATGATGATGACGAAGACAAGCAGAGCCATCACAGGCTTGCGCAGCATCCATCCCACCCCGCGGTCGTAGAGGTTCTGCAGCTTGCCGAAGACCTTGTTGAACCATACATACAGGAAGAACTTTGCCGGCTTTGGCCGCCGCAGGAACAAGGCGCACATGGCGGGAGTAAACGTCAGGGCGTTAAAGCCCGAGAAGGCCGTGGATACGGCGATGGTCAGCGCGAACTGTTTGTACAGCTGTCCCGTAATACCCGAGATGAAGGCCGTAGGGATGAACACCGACAGCAGCACGAGCACCTCGCCCACAATGGGCCCCTGCAACTCGTCCATGGCCTGCAGGGCGGCTTGGTGAGGCGTCAGTTTTCCCTGGTCAAGGATGCGCGAGACATCCTCGACCACCACTATCGCATCGTCCACCACAATGGCGATTGCGAGTACGAGCCCGAACAGCGACAGCGTGTTGAGCGAGAAGCCCAGCAGTTTCATCACCGCAAACGTGGCGATAAGCGAGACGGGGATGGTTATCATCGGGATGATTACCGCGCGCCAGTTCTGCAGGAACAGCAGTATGACCAGCATGACGATGAGCGTTGTCTCGACGAAAGTCCACAGCACCTCGTTTATGGAAGCGTCGACATAGTCGGTGGTGTCCATCACCACGTCGAAATTGACACCCGCGGGCAACTGCTTCTGAATCTGCGCCAGCTTGGCCTTGACGCCGTCGGCCACCTTGATGGCGTTGGCTCCGGCAAGCTGCTCGATGGCAATAAGGGCGCAGTCCTTGTTGGACACACGCGACACCATATTATATGTCTGAGCACCCAGTTCGGCACTGCCGATGTCGCGGAGACGGAGCACCGACCCGTCGGGGAGGGTACGGATTATCATGTTCTCGAATTCAGCAGGACTCTGCAGACGGCCCTGCGTGGTGAGTGTGAGCTGGAAAGGCGTGTCACCCGCTCCGGGAGGCGCGCCTATATTGCCCGAGGCAACGGCCATGTTCTGACTCTCGATAACCGACATCACATCCTGAGGCGTCAGGTTGCGCGCCTGCATCTTGTCCGGGTCGAGCCATACGCGCAGACTGTAGGTGCCGGCACCGAAAGCCGAGACACCGCCCACGCCGTCGACTCGCGACAGCTCGTCCACGATGTGCAGGTTGGCGTAGTTGGTGAGGTAGAGCGCGTCATATTCGGGGTTATCGCTGGTCATGGCCAAGAAGAGCAGGATGTTGGAGGCGCGGCTGACCACCTGCACGCCCTGACGGCGCACCTCGGCGGGCAAAGTCGCCTCGGCACGCGAGACACGGTTCTGCACCTTTACGGCAGCCATATCGAGGTCGGTGCCGTTCTCAAAGGTTACAGTCAGCTGGTACTGGCCGTCGGACGAGCTTGAGTTCATGTACATCATGTGCTCGACGCCGTTCACCTGTTCCTCGAGAGGCACGCCTATGGTCTGCGCAACCGTCTGCGCGTCGGCGCCGGGATAGCTCGCCATCACCATCACCGTCGGCGGCGTGATGTCGGGATACTGGGCCACCGGAAGCTCGCGCACGGTGATGAGTCCGACCAGAATCATGATGATGGCCAGGACGGTGGCGAATATCGGTCTGTTTATAAAGAATTTGGAAAACACGGTTCAGACTGATTAGATTAGTAAACGATGAAGTTTTAGCCGACAGGTCTATTTTGTCAACACCGGCTTGATTTCCATGCCCTCACGGACTTTGAGGAGAGCCTTGGTGACATAACGGTCGCCCGGTTTGAGACCTTTGGTGACGATGCGCAGGGTATCCTGATAGACATCGCCGACCTGGATGTGGGCAAGGCCGACCTCATTTTTATCGTTGACGGTGTAGACGAATTTGCCGAGCTGGTCGGTGCCTATCGAGGCGTCACGGACGAGAACGGCATTCTGTACTTCCTGCTCGGGCATCTCAACCTTGCAGTACATGCCTGAGCGCAGTTCGCCGCCGTCGTTCTTTGTCGTAACCTGCATTTTCACGGTGCCCGTCTCGCGGTCGACGGCAGGACTGGCGTATTTGTAGCTTGCCGTATATGTGTGCTCAAGGGGAACATCGAAGAGCAAAGGTATATTCTGCAGGTTTTTGGCAAAAGACGGGTCGGACATCTTCTCCAACATCTCGGCAAACGATTTGTCGTCCATCGAGAAGTTTACGTTCATGACATCGTCCTTGTAGATAGTGGAAATAACCGTCGGAGAGGCTTCTCCCGGCAGATATGAGCCGGTGTCGTATGCGGCGGTTGTCACCCGGCCGTCGAACGGGGCGCGTATCGTACAGTATCCCAATGTCGTTCGGGCGTCCGAGAGGGCGGCTTCAGCATTCTTGATGTCACCGCGGCAACGGTCGAGCGTGCTTTTGGCCTGGAGTACCTCCATCTGGCTGACGGCATCGCTCTTAAGGGCTTTCTGCATTGCCGAGTAGTTGCTCTGTGCGTATTCGTATGCCGCACGGGCGTTGCGCAGTTGGGCCTCGGCCTGGTTGACGGCGTCGACATACTGGTCGCTCTGGATACGGTATAGCACTGTGCCCTTCTTGACAAACTTGCCGCCGTAGTTCATGTCCTCGACGAGGTATCCGTTTACGCGGGCTACGAGGTCGGCCTGTTCATTGGCGGTGAGGTAGGCGGGATAGGTTTTGTGGACGAGGACGGGCTTCACCAGCACGTCCGCCACCTCGATTTCGGGTGCCTGCGGCTGAGGTTTCTCCTTCTTGTGGCACGAGGCCAGCGGAATCACGGCAACTGCCAGTATGGCAATCTGAATGTTTTTCATATCGTTTGTGTCTTATGTTTTCCTTTTACGTTATTCGCAGTCCGTCTCCACATCGCCGTCCCATCCGCCGCCAAGAGCGCGGTACAGCGTCACCAGGGCGTTAAGGGCGTTTGCGCGGGCCTGTATGAGCGAATTCATGTTCTGCAGATAGGCCATCTGGGCATCGGCGACGTTGATGAACGGCGACAGGCCGCTCTTGTAGTTGCTGACGGCGCGCTCGTTATAGTCGTGCGAGGCTTCGCAGGCTTTGCTGATGTTTTTGATGTATTCGAGGTTGGCGAAGTAGGCCGAGATGGCGTCATTGACCTCGGAGAGTGCCGTCTGCATGGTCAGGTTGTACTGGTCGACGGCATTGCGGAGCGCCTGCGTGGCCTCGGCGTTGCTGTACTTGCGGTTCAGGCCTTCGAAGACAGTCCAGCTTATCGCAGGGCCGACGCTGTAGTAAAAGCTCTGTTTGGAGAACAGGTCGCCGCCGTTATGCGCCTGCGTGCCTGCCGAAGCCTGCACGGACACGGAGGGAAGCCACAGGCACCGGGCGACGCCAAGCTGTGCGGCATACATGTCGATGGTGTTCTCGGCCTGTACGATGTCGGGGCGGCGACGCAGGAGCTGGGCGGGAGTGCCGACATTGACGACGTCGCTGTACGTCGGCATCGGCGCCGGTCGCGCCAGGCGGTCGCGCAGGGTCTGACTCTGGTCGGCGAGCAGGACGCCGAGACTGCTGATGGCCGAGTTGACTTCGCTCTCGAGCATAGGGATGGATGCCGCGGTGGAGTAGTAGTTTTCCTGAGCCTGGTTGACATCCATCATCGAGGCCAGTCCGGCCTCGAAGCGTGCATGGCTGATGTCAAGTACCTTATGCTGGCTCTCTGCGTGGCCGCGCGCCACTGCCAGCTCGGCCTGGTACATGCGCAGGGAGATGTAAGTCTGACAAATCTGTGCCTGGATGCTCACCTCCACGCCGGCACGCTCGGCCCGGCTGACGCGTACGTTGGCCTTGCGGGCCTTGACCTGCTCGGTGATGCGGCCGAAGACGTCAATCTCCCAGCTGGCACTTAGTCCCAAGTCGAAATAGCCGTTTGTGACGGCATGCCCGTGGCTTGAGGTCACGGCGCCGGACTGTCGGCCATAATTATAGCCTGCAGATAAATTTATCTGAGGAAAGTAGGCTGAACGGGCCTGCCCGAGTTGCGCACGGGCTATGTTGATGCGGCGCACGGCCATGGCGACGTCATAATTGTTGTCAAGGCCGACCCGGATGAGCGAATCAAGCAACGGATCACCAAGATGAGCCCACCAGTTGATGCGCGGTGTGGCCGCTGTCTGCGCCGAGTCGGAATAATTCAGCCATTCCTCGGCCGGGGATATGCGCACAGCCTTGCGGTCACAGTCGGACGAAGCGTATGCGCTGAATGTCAGCAATATAACCAAAGCACCTAAAAGGCGTAGCAACGGTATTCGTGATGAAATCATAATATCAGAGTTTCCTGAATAAAGTAGTTGAGACGTCAGAAAAAGAAAAATTTGCCAAAACTTTGTATTTATAACCAACAAAAGCGTGAATTGGTTTTTTGTCTGAACTGATAAAAAGCATTACCTTTGCAATCAATAGCCGCACCGGATGAGTGCGCGATAACCGGGCCCATGGCCCTCCTTGAACCCCTAAACCTCAGAATTGGAAACATTAGGCAATTTCATAGTATCCCTGGCCGACTTCCTTGGCGGCTATCCGCTGTTTTTTCTCCTGATAGGCGGCGGACTCTATCTCTTTATCCGCTCCGGAGCGGTGTCGGTGCGCCGGCTGCCTGCCGCCATCAAGGCACTGCGTGTAAAGAGCGGTGACGAAAAGACCGGTCAGATTTCATCGGTGCAGGCACTCCTGTCGGCCGTAGCGGCAACCGTCGGCCTGGGCAACATCGCCGGTGTGGCTATCGCCCTCACCGTCGGCGGCCCGGGCGCCATCTTCTGGATGTGGGTGAGCGCCCTTGTGGGCATGTGTACCAAATACCACGAGGGCACGCTGTCGGTGATGTACAAAGGCACCGACAGCGAAGGACGCACCCGCGGCGGCATGATGTACGTCATCGAGCGGGCCTTTGGCCCGCGCTGGCGCTTCGCCTCGATGTTCTTCGCCTTCGCCGGCATGTTCGGCACTCTCTGCATCCTCAACGCCAACCAGCTCACGCAGGCTGTGGTCAGCGCCACCACCACGCCCGACTACCTGGCCGACAGCGGCTTCCTCAATATGCTCGGCAGCCTCGTCGGCGCCGGTCCCGAGACGGCGCTGCGCCTCATCATCGGCCTCACCATCGCCCTCATCGTGGCTGTCGTGGTGCTCAACGGTGTCAAACGCATAGCCCGCGTGGCCTCGGTGCTCGTGCCCTTTATGGTAGTGGTGTACTTTGTGATGGTGCTCTACATCATCATCACCCACTACGAGCGCGTGCCGACGGTGATTGCGATGATATTCCAGGAAGCCTTCAACCTGCGGGCCGGCATAGGCGCCCTGGCCGGCATTGCCCTCATCGGTGCACGCCGCGCGGCCCTCGTCAACGAGGCCGGCATAGGCACCGCCTCCATCATGCACGGCCAGAGCAAGAACACCGAGCCTGTCCGCGAGGGCCTTGTGGCCATGCTTGCACCGGCTTTCGACTCGGGCTTTGTCTGCACCTGCACGGCCATGGCCCTGCTTCTGTGCGTCGACTTCACCAACCCCGGCGAAATTCGCGGTCTCGACATGTGCATGGAGGCCTTCGGCAACAACGTGCCCTTCGGCTCGACACTACTGCTGATTGTGGTGGCCTCCTTCGCCCTGTCTTCGATGTTCAGCTACTCGTACTACGGAACTTCTTGCGCCGCCTACCTCTTCGGCGAGAAGCGGGCCCGCCTCTACACCTGGCTGTACATATTGTCGCTGGTGGTCTTCGCCGTCATCCCCGTGGGCGTCGCCGTCGGCTTCACCGACCTATTCTATGCCCTCATGGCCATACCATCCATGGCAACCCTGCTAATCCTAAGCGGACGCGTACGCGCCGCCACCAAAGAATATTTCTGCCGAAAAAACAATCAAAATTCTACTGAAAAATGACCGACATACTGGGTTACATAGTCTGGGACGTCAATCCCGTACTCATCGACTCGTTTGTGCAGATACGCTACTACAGCCTGATGTTCGCCATCGGCTTCTGGCTTGGCTTCAACATCGTGGCCAAGATGTTCAAGCACGACGGGGCACCCGAGAACTGGCTGTTCTCGCTGCTGATATGGGTGGTCTGCGCCACCATCATCGGCGCGCGCCTGGGCCACGTCTTCTTCTATGAATGGGACTACTACAGCCAGCATCCCGAGCATATCTGGCGCACGTGGGAGGGCGGCCTTGCCAGCCACGGCGGCTCAATCGCCATCATCATCGCCGTCTTCCTCTACAGCAAGTTCACCACCAAACTTAGCCCGCTTTGGACGTTCGACCGGCTGGTCATCCCCATCGCCCTCGTCGGTGCCCTGATACGCATCGGCAACCTTATGAACAGCGAAATCTACGGCGGTCCCACCGACCTGCCATGGGGCTTCATCTTCGTCCGCGGCAACGAGTGGCCCGGAGTGCCCGTACACCCCACGCAGATTTACGAGGCGTTGTGCTACCTTGCCCTCTTTGTCGTGCTGATGTGGATGTTCTGGAAAAAGCACGCGCAGCGGCGCCCGGGCCTCATCTTCGGCGTCTTCCTGACATGGCTCTTCGGCGCCCGTTTCCTCATCGAGTTTGTCAAGAACGACCAGGTAGCCCGCGAGGCCACCATGACCCTCAACCTGGGCCAGCAGCTGTCCATACCCTTCATCATCATCGGCATAGGCCTCATCATCTGGGCAATGAAGCACCCCAAAGTGCCTCTCACCCTCAGCAGGAGCCAGCTGCCTCCACAAAGCAAGAAGTAACAACCAATAAAACATCCCTCTATTATGAAAAAATTCACAATCTGTGCCGCCATCGCAGCCATGACGCTGCTGAGCGGCAGCAAAGCCTCGGCCTCGGTCTTTGAAGCCAACGACAACTCACTGGCCATCCGTCCCGTCCTGTCGCTCGACGTCACCTGCCCCGGCGACACCAAAATCGACGATATCGCCAAACTGGAAGAGTTCAAGAGCGGAGCCGGCCTATCGTTTGGCGCCGTCGCCGATGTTCCCCTATGGATGAACATGTACCTCGAGACAGGTCTCAAGTTCTACTATCACACCGTTAAAATCAACGACAAAGTATTTGACTACGCAGGCTCCGGCGACGACCTCACCCCCGTCTCCGGCTCCATGCGCGAGTTCGGCTTCACCATCCCTCTGCTCGTGGGTTACCACTTCGACTTCGACCCCGTACGTGTCCACGTCTTCACCGGTCCCGAGTTCAGCGTCGGCCTCAGCGGCAAAGGACACATGAAATACACCATCGGCAACCACGACGTCAGCGAGTCCGGCTCGATGTACGACGACCTCCGCCGCGGCGACGTAGCCTGGGTAATCGGCGCAGGCGTGCAGTTTGGCCGCGCCATGGTCACCCTCTCGGCCCATCCCGGCATGGTCAACTGGACCAAAATCGACAACAAGAAACTCGACCGCACCACCGTCAGCCTCGGCGTAGGATACTTTTTTAACCTGTAACGACAGGATATAATGTGACACACCCGCCGGGCGCAAGGTCCGGCGGGTGTATTGTGTTTTGTTTGGGATGTGCGGGGATGTTTGGGATGTGCGGGATTTTACCGCGAGAGCTCTATCTTGCGCTCGGCGGCCATGCGGCGGAGGTTGAGGAGGGCGTAGCGCATACGGCCAAGGGCGGTGTTGATGCTGACACCGGTACGCTCGGCAATCTCCTTGAACGACATCTGACTGTAGTAGCGCATGACAAGTACCTGGCGCTGCTCGGTGGGGAGGTCCTTGATGAGGTGGCGTATGTCGTTGCGGACGGCGGCGTCGCAGAGGACATCCTCCACGTTGCCGTCGCAGAGGTCGCGGTTGTTGAGCAGGTCATAGTCGGCATCGTCGGTACTGACAAGCGCCTCGGCCTTTTCGCGGCGGAAATGGTCGATGACAACGTTATGCGCTATGCGGAGTATCCACGAACCGAACTTGCCGTCAGCAGTATAGCGACCTTGCTTAATGGTCATGATAACCTTTACGAAAGTCTCCTGAAAAACATCGTCGGCGACATCGGCGTCTTTGACAATGCGAAGTATGTAGTTGTGGACACGCAGTTTGTGTCTTTCGAGAAGCTCATCAAACGCCCGGTTTTCGCCCTGAGCAAAGTCAGCGACCAACTGGTCGTCGGTCAACCGTTTGAGGTTTTGCATTGTATGAACAAATTTTTAATGATTGGAGTAGAATTGTTCAATAGGCAGCGTCTGATTTGGTGAACTGAATAATTGGATTTTGTGCAATAAAGAGGCTTATCTTTTTTGAAACCGGTTACAAAGATACACACAATAAATCAACCCTGCAAGCGTTATGCCCTTCCTTTAATAATTTTTATGCCCCACCACACAATAACGCCCCCGTTTTCTTTGTTATAAAGACATAAACAAAATGCTCAATGCGTAATGTGCAATTTTTAATTTTCAATTACTAAGCATCTACAACCCTTAAACCGTCTTGCCTATGGACAAAACCTCTACTCAACAACCTCAGTCAATGACTCAGACACCCATCCGCGCCCGTAAATCGCGCGGTCCCAAAAACTCCACACTGGCCATCCTCCGCCAGTTCGCACGTGCCTATCAGCCCGCCCCCTTCGGCGGCTACGTGCTCAACTGAAAATTTCGAACGACAATTGTAGGGTCGCGGCACGCCGCGGCTCTTTTTGCGTTTATAAGGTTACAGGGCTATCGTGAAAGTTGTCAGGCGGGTGGACGGGTCAGTGGACAGGGAGAAACGGGCGTTGTGGGCGCGTAGGATGTCGGCGATGAGCATCAGTCCGAGGCCGCGGTCGGGGCGCTTGGTCGAGAAGAAGGGAGTGAAAAGTTTTTCGGCGGCCTCCGAGGATATGCCCCTGCCGTTGTCGGTGACGGTCACCATAGCAGTGTAGGGCCGCGACCCTACAAGGCCCCGCGATACCTTTATCTCTACCTTGCCGTCGGGGCGGTCGCCGATGCTTTCGATGGCGTTTTTGACGATGTTGATGATTACGCGCTCCATCAGCATGGGGTCTATCAAGGCTACACAACTATCGGCGGGGATGAGACTGATGCTGATGTTTGAGGGAGCCATGCCTGCAAGCGTCGGGTGTAGCTTTGACAGCCATGCGCTGAGGTCTATGCTCTCTTGGGTCACGGGCGGCAGTTTGACGATGTCGGCATAGCCGCGGACAAAGCCGGCGAGGTTGGCGCAGCTGTTGACGCTGCCGGCTATGGCGGCGGCGGTGAGCGGGTCATCCTCGTGCATCTCGCCCAGCGACTCCAGGACAGAGACCACGCTGCCGAGAGTGTTGTTGACCTCGTGGCCTATGGTGCGGACGATTTTGTTGAACATCTGCTTCTCCGCCGCGGCAATCTCTTCGGTAAGACGCTCCACAAGTACAAACTCGCGGCGGAAGCCCGAGTCCATGAACCACAGCCTGGAGATGCGCACTATCAGCGCGTCGGCAAGGCGTACCGTCTCCGTCGTCCCTTTGTCCATCCCGTCGATGGCGGCGGTGAGGACAGGTGACTGCATGGCGTCCCAGGCACGGTTCGTCTTTACGATATTGCCGTCAAAGTCGCAGATGGCGATGCCCATCGGCGAGGCTTCGACGACCTGACTCAGAAAGCGCTCCTGCTCCTGACTCCTCAGACGCTCGGCCTTCATGGACACCATGAGAGTGTTGTACAGTTCCACAATCCTGTCGGCATCGGCCTGACCGGTGCGGCGCAGACGGCTGCCGAAGTCCTGTTCGCGCAGCAGGTACATCCCGTTCTGCACGGCGTTCAATGGCTTGCGCACCGAGCGTATCTGCAGACCTAAGACCAACAGAAGGACGGCACAGCCGCCCGCCATCCACGGCCACGACACACCGGCCACGGCCATGACAGCCACAGCTACAATCAGCAACACCAGCAGAACGGAATAGACTTTGTATCTCATAGCTTGTATTTTTCGATGCGCCGGTACAGGGCCTGGCGCGTGATGCCTAACTGACGGGCGGCGTCCGAGAGGTTGCCGTCGCAGCGGCGCAGGGCCTCGCGGATGGCATTGCGCTCCATCTCGTCCAGGGTGACGGTGTGCTGGGCTGCTTCCTGATCCGACCGGCTTTTCTGCAGCGCCTTGCGCACCTTGGCGATGAGGTCGGCATTGCTCCACGGCTTGGTGACGAAGTCCACGGCACCGTATTTCAGCGCCTCCACCGTCAGGGGGATTGTGCCCCAGGCTGTGAACATGATTACCGGCATCTCGGGACGGAGGATGTGGAATTTCTGCAGAAGTTCGATGCCCTGGCGCCCGGTGGTGGTGAGCGTCAGATTCATGTCAAGGATGGCCAGCTGCACGCGCTCGTCACGCACAGCTTCCAGGGCAAGGTCCTCGGTGCCTACTGCCATCGGCTCGTATCCGGCCCTTTTCAGAGCCAGCGACACCGATGTACGCACGGCGTTGTCATCGTCTACAATCAGAATCATGATGCAAAAGTAAGAAATTTCAGTTTAATTTGACAATGCGCTCGATGTCGGCGTTGATGTCGCCGTGGTGCTCGTAGTCGTAGAGGGTGAGCGAGCGTATCTGGTACCAGTAGTTCCAGAAGACGTACAACTCGTTTATATACTGACGCTTGCTCTCGTCCTTCTTGGACTGCGAGTCGTTGAGCTCGAGGGTGGAGATTTTACCGATGAGAAAGGTCTCGAAATTGGTGCGGTAACGCTGGTCGGCGATGTCGTTGGCGCGTCGGGCGATGGCGAGCTGCTCCTGCTGGTTGCCGAAACGCTCGACAAGCACAAACAGCTGCTGGCTGAAATCCAGCGACTCCTGACGCAGGCGGCTCTCCGTGACGCGACGGTTACTCTCGGCCACCTTGACCTTGCCGCGGCGCTTGCCCCAGTCGACGAGCGGAATTTCTATACCCACCTCTACGAGCTGATTGCTGCGGAGGCGCGTATAGGCGTCGCGCATGGTGCGGTCGGTGCCTGTAAAGCCTACCTGGGCGTAGAGGTTTATTTTGCGGAGGTCGCCCTTTGCCTTCGCCACCTCGTACTCCGCCTCCAGCTGACGGCGGCGGATATTCTTGGCGAATTTGTTGTTGGCCAAGGCCCTGTCGAGGGCGTCGCTGTAGGTCACCGTTGCCTCCGGGACGCGGTCGGGCACCACAGGCACAATCTCCACGTCCTCGCCGAGGTCAAGAAACGAGCGCAGGGTAAACATATCGCTCTTGAGCTGGCTACGGCAACTCATCAGGTCCGAACGGGCGTCGAGGACATTCAGCTCCATCTGCCGCAGGTCGTTCTCGCTAATCTGCCCCATCTTGCGCTTCTCCACCGCCACGGCATAGAGCTTTTCGGCGTTGGCGAGGTTCTGCTCGGCGATGGCGACGTTCTCACGGCTCATGACGAGCGTGAAAAAATGGTTGACAGCTGCCAGCGACACGTCCTCGGAGGCGCTGAGAAAGGCCGCGCGGGCCTCCTGGTAGCGCACCGGCTCGATGCGCGAGTCCCATTTGAAGGTGTTGACGCCGAAAATCGGCTGCTGCAGCGTCAGCGCCACGGGGATGGTGAGGAAACGGTTGGAGCCGCCGTCCTCGAACTGCCGCATGAAGTCCAGCGACGTACTCAGACTGACCTTGCCGCCCGTGAGCGGGATATTCTGGTTCACCGACAGCTGGGCCTGCGCGTCGAGGTTGTTGGTGCGGACAAAGCTGTACTCGCCCGCCTCGTTCATATAGCTCGTGTAACGGTTGTTGTAGGTCGGGAGCGTGCCCGAGAGGGTAATTTCGGGCAGACGGTCGGCGCGGTAGCTGCGCCACTGCCAGTAGGCCGTCTTGAGTTCGTCGAGGGCCACGGCGGCGTCGACGCTCTGCGCACGGGCAAGTGCTATGGCGTCGTCGAGTGTCAGGATAAGCTCGCGCGCCGTCCCCAGTGCCGGGCACAGCAACGCGAGCATAACCATTATCGGAAGTATGAAAAGCCTGTACATAATTACATGTCTTTGAGGGCGGCGGCGGGGTCGATGCGGGTGGCGCGGCGGGCCGGGGCGTAGATGCCGCCGACAATGAGCAGGGCCAGCGACAGCACGGTAAGGGCCGTGGCCACGAGGTAGACGTCAACGCCTACCGACGGCATTATCTCTGTCTCGACAAGCTTGTCCGTCAGGTAGAACCACAACGACACCGGCAGCGAGAACAGCACACCCAGGAGCAGCAGCAACAGACCCTCGGCGAAGAAGCGTGAGTAGATATTGCCGTTGGTGGCGCCGTTGACCTTGCGTATCGCAATCTCCGACACGCGCTGCTGAGTGCGGAACCAGAAGGTGCCGAGGAAGCCTAAGAAGATGACCAGCATGATGAACAGTCCGCATACCACGAAGTTGCGTATCTGCAGGTTGATGTCCAGATGGGCGTTGTCGCGCATGTTCTCGATGGACTTGAACCGCGTGAGGCAGAGGTTGCCCGCCTGCAGGTCCGCGTCCGAGAGCGACTCCACGAACTTGTTGCCCATGCCGGGCTTGACGCGCACGGCCACCGACGACAGGTCATAGCGGTCCGACATATACGCCGTGGCGGCGTAAGCGGGCTCATAGTCCGTACGCTTCATGCTGTAGGCTATGGCGCCGACGCGGTACGTGACCAGCGAGTCCTCGCCGATATAGACATCCTTGCCTATAAACTCCGAAACATCGGGAGCGTCGGGGTTGAAACTGCGGTCCAATGGCGACAGGATAATCTGCCCCTTGCGCAGAATGTCGGCCAGTTGTTTGGGCGTCTCACCGTTCATACCGCGTATCCCGAACAGCTCGACCATCTCCGGCGACATCTGCCTGCGGTTGGCCATGAGGCCGTTGCTCTTGCCTTTTGCCGCCTTGTAGTAGAACGTCCCGCCCTGAAAGTTGTAATTATACGGCAGGGCGTTGAAGCCGCCCGCGGCAGCGATTTCGACGTACGGATTTGCCCGCAGCTTCACCAGCAGCATGTCCATGTCGTTGACGGCGGTGTGCAGACTGTCGTAGGGCGTGTAACCCTCACTCTCGGGGTCGAGCAGACTGGTACGGGCGCAGTAGATGTTCTCGAGTTTCTGACCCGTCGTATACTCGTGCTGTTGATAGGTGTGATAGAACAACGCGAAGATGAACTGCAGCACCAGCACTACAATGACCAGTTCGACAACCAGCCATACGTTGGTCTTCCATTCGTTGAGCATTTGTCTGATAAGTTTACGTTTCATTGTAGCACTGTTTATTTCTTGTTAATGGCTTCGACGGGGTTGAGGCGCGAGGCCTGCCATGCCGGAATCGAGGCGCTGATGATGTTGAGAATAAAGCATACGCCGACGGCAACAGCCACCGTGCCCCAGTTTATCACGGCACTGAGGGCCGGGGCGAGGGTCTGTCCGTAGTTGTCCATGTTGGCGTACAGGTCGCTGTAGGTCATGGCGAAGATTACGCCTAAGGCCACACCTACAAGGCCGCCTGCCAGGGTGATGAGGAAATTCTCCCAGATGATGTCGGCGATGATGCGCCCGCGGGTGCATCCGTAAGCCCTGCGCACGCCTATCTCGCTGACACGGCGCTGCATACGGCTGTGCAGGAGGCTGCTCAGGTTGATGGCAGGGACGATGAGGAGGATGGCGTAGAAGAAGATGCGCAGCCGGCTGTCGCCCGACGGTTCGGGGGTGACGTTGCTGCCCTGCTGTCCCAGTGCTATCGTCTCCTGGTCGTAGGGCTGTTCGTGGTAGACGGGGGTCCAGCCCTCAGACTTAATCTCGGTGGCAAGCTCGGCATAGCGGGCCTTGACCTGGTCGCGGATATGCTGAAAGTCCACACCGTCCTTTACAAGGAGGGCGACTGCGGTGTTACCGAAATATTTGGCAAAGAAGCCGTCCTCGGCAGTCGGCCTGGCCGGTGGCGCATAGGGCGTGAAGACGTCGCCGGAGGCACTGGTGGCAAGGAAAGAGTTGTCCTTGACGACGCCGGTGACGGTGTACTTGCGGTGATTGATTTTTATGGTCTCACCCACGCAGTCGGTCTTGCCGAAGGCCTTGCGGGCTATGCTCTCGCTGATAACCGCCACATGCAGGTTCGAGTTGACCTCGGCGGAAGTAAAATAGCGGCCGGCAAGCAGTGTGTGGTCGAAAATCTTGAAGAAATCGGCGTCGACGGTGCGCATCTGGGCCTGGAAGCCGGAGGCTGAGGTGCCGCGGACAGGAACCTCGTCGAGGTCGCGCAGCATCAGTGCAGAGCGCTCTACACCGTCAAGACCTTCGTAAATCTGCTTGGCGCAGTAGTAGCCGAGGCCGCCCGAGGCGTCATTACCTGTATTTATGTCCTTGACGTGGATGAACTGACCTATCATCAGCCGATCGCGGCAGCTCTCGGGGGCGAAGGGGACGGTTTTGACGCGCTGGGTGATGAACACCACCATGAAGAGGAACACCGACAGCGCCGTGGCAATCAGCGTCACCCACCCCACCAGCGGCTGCCGCCGCATCTCAAAAATTATCTGAAGTATTTTCTGTTTCATTGTCGTTGGATTTATGAATTTATCCGAATGTATACGGCCCGGCAAATAAGCCGACCGATATGCCCCTGTAGGGACATCGCTTTGCGATGTTGGGCCTGCCGCGGATGGTCGGCCCGCAGGTTTAACGTGCCAAAGGCACGTCCCTACATGGGGCGGACATTTTTTGCATCAGCCGATTATGCGGCCGTCGAAGAAGCGGACTATGCGGTCGGTTTCCATGGCCTGGGCCTCGTTGTGGGTTACCATGATGATTGTGGTGCCGTCCTCGGTGTTGAGGCGGTGGAGGAGGCTCATCACCTCGGCGCCCATCTTGCTGTCGAGGTTGCCGGTGGGCTCGTCGGCGAGGACGACCTGGGGCTGACCTACGATGGCACGGGCTATGGCCACGCGCTGGCACTGACCGCCGCTGAGCTGCGAGGGCAGATGGTGGATGCGGTGGGTCATCTCGAGGCGCTCAAGCACCTGCGCCACACGCTCCTTGCGCTCGTGGGCGCTGACGCCCTTGCGGTAAATCAGCGGTAGCTCCACGTTGGCGGCGACGTCCAGCGAGGGGATGAGGTGGAAGCTCTGGAAGACGAAGCCGAGGTTGGCGTTGCGGAAATGCGACAGCTCGCCGTCGCTCATGCCGCTGCAGTCCTGGCCGAGGATAGTCACGGTGCCTTTGGTGGGCTTGTCGAGCAGGCCGATGATGTTGAGCAGCGTGGACTTGCCGCAGCCGCTGGGGCCCATGACGCTCACGAACTCGCCCTTGTTGACCTCGAGGTTGACGTTTTCGAGGGCCGTTGTCTCGATTTCTTTGGTGCGGTACACTTTCTCGATACCGCTAAGTGTAATGATGCTCATTTTTTTATCTTTAGTTTTGTTTTGTTCTTAAGGGTTTCGGGGTCGTTGACCACGACGCGGTCGCCGGGGCGCAGGCCGTCCAGAACCTCGACGTAGTCACGGTTGCAGTCGCCGACGTGGATGGTGCGGCGCACGGCGTGGTCGTCGCTGTCGAAGACAAAGACGCGGTATTCGCCCGGTCCTTTGTAGAAGCTGCCGTTGGCCATGCGTACGACGCGGTCCTTGTAGCCGCAGCTGACGCCAAGTTCGGCACGGGCGCCCGAGCGCAGACGGCTGTCGCGGGGATTGTCGAGGCTGACAACGAAGGCCACTACGCCCTGGCGCGCCTGCGGGGTGATATTGGTGACGGTGCCATCGAGCTGAGCGCCGTTGATGCGTACGCTGACACGCGAGCCGACGGCGAGGCGGCCGCTGTTGCCCTCGGGTATCTCGCCGAGGATTTTGAAGCTGGTGAGGTCCGACACCACGGCCACGCGCTCGCCCGCGCCGACACGGCTGCCGAGGTCGCTGGCGACGAAGGTGAGCACGCCGTCCATTGGCGCGGGGATGCCGCCGCGGTGGATAGTCTTCTCCATTTGGGCGATGTCACGGTGAGCTGAGCTGACACTGAGCTGCTTGCTATGCTCGGCGGCGGCGGTGCTGAGGCGTTCGTTGCGCAGGCGTGTGCGCAGCTGCTCCAGGGCCAGCACGGCGGCGCGGTAGGCCGTCTCGGCCTGGCGCACGCGGTCGCCGGTGCCGCTGCCGATGCTGTCGAGGCGCCGCTCGTTGTCGACGTCGATGCGCAGGCGGCTGACCTCCATCTCGCTGACCTTTATCTGCATCTCCAGGTCGCTGAGGGCGGTGCGGTTGGTGAGCTCGAGCTGGCGCAGCTCCTGCTGCTGGGCCGTTCCGGCGTCACGGAGTTTGCCGAGGGCCAGCTCCTCGTTCTCGAGGTCGAGCTGCAGCAGGGGCATGCCTGCGCGGACGCTGTCGCCGGGCTGGGCGTAGACCTTGAGGATGCGTGTCTCCACCGGCGAATTGATAATCTCCTCGTGTGCGGGCGCTATGCGTCCAGTCGCCGACACGGTGACCTCCAGCGGCCCCTCGTCGACAGTGCTGACGGTAAGGTCGTTCGGGTTGACCGACCCCGCCATGCCAGAGAGCAGCCACACCAGGGCGCCCACGGCCACCACGGCGACACCGGCACCAGCAAGCACCTTGCGCCGCCGCTCCCGCCTGAGCTGTTTCCTGTCTATTTCCTTGTCCATAGGTTTGTATGTTTTTTTAATGTAGGGACATCGCTTTGCGATGTCGATCCTGTACAAAATATCCGTCGAATAAGCCTAATGTAGGGACATCGCTTTGCGATGTTTCTTGGCAGAGCCAAGCGACTTCGTCGATTAAGCCTGCACAAACGGCCCGCAGGATTAACGTGCCAAAGCACGTCCCTACATGGGACTATCGTTTTTCAGATTGCGCCACAAAACTATGACAAAAAACAGCGTATTTCAAGTACGGCTGACTGTCAGCGGTTTACGCTCCTCCACCTTGTCCGTTTCCGTACAAAACGCACCAAAGGCCATCACGGTGTTACTCCGCAATGGCCCTTGGTAATGGTGTAATCATGTAGGGTCGCGGCATGCCGCGGCCCTACAACCGGATTGTCGGAAACATCATCAAAATTCAATCCGTGGCTTCGGTGAACTGGTCTTTGCCGACGCCGCAAACGGGACATACCCAGTCGTCGGGAAGGTCTTCAAAGGCTGTGCCGGGGGCGATACCGGCATCCGGGTCACCGACGGCGGGGTCGTAGATGTACCCGCATACTTCGCATACATACTTTTTCATAGTCGTAAATTTTAGCAGTTAGTAATCAAATATATAACAACCACGCCCCGGATTTTGTTCGTCCGGGTGCCGGTCCTTCATGGCGAGAGAAACAATCTGGTCGAATAAGCGACAACATCCGGAAGTGCACCTGCTGCCAAAAACGTAAACCTTAGCCTGACAATTTGACGGTTCTACATCAGCTTCGATGCCTGACGGCCCATGCGGACCCACAGCCAGTCGGGGACGAGACGCCACAGACAGACGAGAACCGCCCAGCGCCGGTCGATGACGGCGACACGGCGGCGGTGACGGATGGCCCGGAGGATGAGCGGCACGACATGGTCGAGGGTCATCTGCATCGGATAGCGCTTGCCACGTTTGAGCAGCGCCGTCGACGTCCAGCCGGGCCGGATGTCGGTGAAGGTGACGCCGGAGCAGTCGCTGTCGGCAAGCTGACGCATGGCAACGAGGTAGGTCTGGTCGAATTTCTTCGCCGCCGAATATGCCGACATGCCGCCGATGCCCTTTGTCCCGGCCACGGAGGTCACGGCGGCAATCTGCCCGTGCACTCCGGCCTCACGCATCCACCGGTAGGCGGCGCTGACCATGCGGGCAAAACCGGTGGCGTCGGTGTCGGTGATGGCGGCCTCGCGTTCGGGGTCGAGCCCGGGGTTGTCGTAGCCGATGCCGGCGACATGGAAGTATAGGTCCATGCCTCCGAGTTCACCGATGAGGGCGTAGAGGGCCTTCGGAGCGTCGGGCGAGCATATGTCGATGGCGGCATACCGCACCCGGCCGGGAAATTCGGCAGCGAGGTCGGCCAGTACGTCCGTCCGACGTGCGGCAAGACCCAGTTCCATGCCGTTTTCGAGGAATATCCGCGCCGCAGCCAGCCCGATGCCCGACGACGCTCCCATTATTACGATTTTTTTCATAAAGTCAGAATTATGGCTCACAGACCGGTTTGCGTAGACCCATGTAGGGACGTGCCTCTGGCACGTTGAGCCTGCACAAACGGCTCGCAGGCTCAACATCGCAAAGCGATGTCCCTACATCAGGAACGCGCATTTTTAATCCTCCAAATTTACGGACAAAAATCCGAACGGCAATCAGCGGATGGCGATTTTGCGGGATTGGCCGTCGACGGTGAGGATGTACAGCCCTGGGGCGAGACCCGTCATGGGGACGGACATACCCGAGAGGGTGTGCAGCGTGGCCGTGCCGTATTCGCCGCTGACGGTGACGGTTCCTACGTCCACCTCGACGCTGTAGGGGGCGCGGTCGGCGGTGATGTCATCGGTTCCGGCGGCGCTGACGGTGGCGTAGAGGGCGTATGCTCCTGCGGGGAGGGTCACCGACGAGACATTGACGGTGGGCGTGACACCCGGCGAGACGCTGACGAGTTTGTAGGCCTTTTTGTCGGTGAGGTTGACGGCGGAGGCAATGGCCTGGCCGCCGCTGACGGTCTTGCCCTCGCGGCCGTCCGTGCTGCGGAAGACGAAGGCCATGCGCTCGACCTTCTCAGCTGGGTCGGTGATGCCGTAGTAGGTGCGGATGTCGGGGATGGACAGCGTGTAGGTGTTGGTGCCTGTGCGCGTCATGCGGTATTTGGCGTTGTTGTCGCCCCAGGCGGAAGCGTAACGCCAGTCGGAGGAGGATGTCGACTTGCTGGTGATGACGCCGGTATGGGCGTATACCGTCTGCGACTGCGGCAGGTCGGCCAGGCCCTGCGACCCCCAGTCGGCGTGGAGGGTGACGGTGATGTCGCGGGTGTCGGCGGTGAGGACGGCGGGCGTGGTGGTCACCACCTGTGCCTGCGGGGCCACGACGGGCATAAGCGCCGCTAAAATAACGAGGTAGAGGTTTTTCATAATGTACAGGTTAAGCAATTACCTTTAGAACAAGGGGGTACGGCGGCGGGGTCAACGGGGAGGGCGGATGTTTTGGATGTGCAGGGATGTGTGCAGGGATGTGAGGGATGTTTGGGATGTTTTTGGCGGAAATGTTTGGCCGTGTCTTTCAGAGTTGCTAATTTTACGGCAAAATCAAAAATCGCGCTTATGAAAAAGTTTCTGATGATGGGGCTGGCGCTGGCGCTCGGGACGTTTTCCTCAGTCCTCGCCCAGGGGCCGTATGCCCAGGCAAAGTTAACCTTACACAACGTCCACATGGGCAAAACCGTCACCTACACCATCGATGTCCGGACTCCTTTTGCCGTCGACTCGGTAAAGATGATAAACACGTTCACTCTCGACGGCTGCCTCCTCGACAACAAGAGGGTCAAGTTCAAGCCATCCAAGAAAAAGAAGGACTGGTACGAATACCGCGTGGCCAAATGCGTCATCACGCCCCAGCACGAGGGCAAGTACGTCATCCCGTCCCTGGGCGTGCGCGTCTACACCACCGAACCGGGCGAGGACGGCCAGCCCAAAGCCGTCTACCACGACCTGAAGACCCTCCCGGTCTCCTTCGACGCCGACAACTTCCACTACGAGACGCACAAGGCCTACGGCACATAAGTGTGCGCTGTGATAATGGTCAATCTGCGGCATCCACGCAACCCCATTGCACTACCGGGATTTGTCGAAATGCAGATTTTCCAATGTAGGGACATCGCTTTGCGATGTTAGTTCTGCCCGCAGGTTTAACGTGCCAAAGGCACGTCCCTACATAGGCTATCCGCAAATATTTTGAAACTGTCCATTCAAACACGACGGGCCGACGCTGTTATTTTGCGCCGGCCCGTCGTGCTTTTACGTTATCGCGTCATGCTTTCGTATCTGGGAACAGGGACTTGATTGAGCCGATGGACGACAGGACGCTGGAGGCCTCGTAGGGCATGTAGACGGTCTTGCAGTCCTTGCCGGAGGTCATCTCGCGGAGGGTGTCGATGTACTTCATGGCCAGGATGTAGGTGGCTGGGTCGGTCTTGGTGGACTCGACGGCCTGGGCTACCTGGCGGATGGCGTCGGCTTCGGCCTGGGCGTTGAGGATGATGGCTTTGGCCTCGCCTTCGGCGCGGAGGATTTCGCTCTGCTTGACAGCCTCGGCCTGGTTGATTTTCGAGGCTTTCTCTCCCTCGGAGCGCAGGATGAGCGACTGCTTCTCGCCCTCGGCGTTGAGGATTTCGGCGCGGCGGTTACGCTCGGCCTGCATCTGCTTCTCCATGGCCATGCGCACGCTCTCGGGAGGGGTGATGTCCTGGAGCTCGACGCGGTTGACCTTGACGCCCCACTTGTTGGAGGCCTCGTCGAGGATGACCTGCAGCTTCGAGTTGATGGTGTCGCGCGAGGTCAGTGTCTCGTCCAGCTCGAGCTCGCCGATGACGTTGCGCAGCGATGTCTGCGTCAGCTTCTCGATGGCATTGGGGAGGTTGTCGATTTCGTAGACGGCCTTCTTGGGGTCTACAATCTGGAAATACAGGAGGGCGTTGATTTCGGTGGTGACGTTGTCGCGGGTGATGACCTGCTGCGAGGGGAAATCGTAGACCTGCTCGCGGAGGTCAATCTTGTAGGTGGACACCATGCGCACAATCTGACGGCCGTTGGAGAGGCGCTCGGTGTAGCGCTGGTAGATGACCTTGGGACGGTCGATGAAGGGTATGATGAAGTTGATGCCGGGAGGGAGCACGCTGTGGAAGCGGCCCAGGCGCTCGATGACGCGGGTCTCGCTCTGCGGCACCACTTTTACACCGGCCGAGATGACGACTATCGCCAGCACGACGACTACTGCAATGAGAATCCAGATTTCCATAAGTTAAGTTTTAGGGTATGAATAAAGAGTGTTAGTTTTCGGTGGTGACGGGCTTGACGCGGAGGATGATGGAGTCGTAGCCGGTGACGACGACCTCGGTGCCGCGGGGGATGGCGGGGACGGCCTTGTCATCGGAGACCATCTGCCAGTTGTCGCCGTCGATGCGTCCGCGTCCGGGGCGCTCGGCGGTGATTTCGTCAGCGAGGACGGCGCGTCGGTCCAGCAGGGCGTCCATGCCGGTGCGCGCGGCCTTTCCCTTGCGGTCGACCTGCAGGGCGTGCCAGCGCTGGAACAGCGGCACGAGGAGCACGTAGGACAGCAGAGCGCCCACTATGAACAGCACGAACTGCCAGAGCGGCGAGGCTCCGCAGAGGTCTCCTGCAAAGCCCAGCAGGCAGCCGACGGCCAGGCACAGCGCCCACAGCATCTGCGTCAGCACCTCAGTTATCAGCAGAATTCCGCAGGCTATCAGCCATATTATCCAGGGTTCGGTATACCAGGGTTCCATATCTTATTCTATTATTGTGTTCTGTTTTTGCAAATATATCAATTTTCGCCCAATTCAAGGGGCTTGTCGTTGAAAAATTTCGTACTTTTGCGGTAACGGAACGCCCTACCGTCATTTTTCTTGCTCTTTCCGCCCGGAACGGTCAGCCGGACACGACACACCGTCAGTGAGAGGCGGCATACAACACATCAGACAATCAATAAACCACATAAACTGTTAATCCATGAACAAACTTTACTCGCTGGTGCTGGCCGTGGCTCTGCCGGCAGCAGCAATGGCAACCCCGGTAACGCTGTCATCGCCCGACGGCCGCGTAAAAGCCGAAATCAATCTCACGGGCCAGGCATCGTACAGCGTGAGCCTCGACGGCAAGACGGTGATTGAGCCGTCGGCGATAGCCATCGAGACCGGCAACGGCAAGGTTATCGGCACCAATCTGAAGAACCCGAAAATCAAACGCACCAGCGTCAGCACCACCGTAGAGTCGCCCTTCTACCGCGCGACGTCCGTTCCCGACAACTACAACGAGCTGACGGCAAACATCAGCGGCGACTGGAACCTGGTGTTCCGCGCCTACAACGACGGCGTGGCCTACCGCTGGTACTACAAGTCGAAGAAGCCCGTGACGGTGAAGGCCGAGACCGTGGAGTATGTCCTCGGCGGCAACCCTACGGCCACAGCCCCCTACGTCAAGGCAAAGGCTGACAAGAAGAACCTGAGTTTCGAGAACCAGTTCCACAACTCGTTCGAGAACACCTATACCATTACCCCCGTCAGCGGCCTGGAGAGCCAGCGACTGATTTTCCTGCCGATGTCCGTAAAGACCGCCGACGGCAACAACGTGCTCTTCACAGAGTCGGCCCTCATCGACTATCCCGGTCTCTACCTCAACAAGAGCGAGGGTGCCAACACGCTCAAGGGCGTATTCGCCCCCTATCCCAAGACGGAGGTGCAGGGCGGACACCACCAGCTGGAAATGCTGGTGACGGAGTATGAGGATTTCATCGCAAAAATCGACGGCCCGCGCGGCCTGCCATGGCGCATCGCCATCGTCGCCGACAACGACAAGACTCTGGCCGAGTCTAACCTCTCGTTCCTGCTCGGCGAGCCCTCGCGTGTGGCCGACACAAGCTGGATAAAACCCGGCAAGGTGGCATGGGACTGGTGGAACGACTGGAACCTCGACGGCGTGGACTTTGTCACCGGCGTCAACAACGACACGTACAAGGCATACATCGACTTCGCCGCCAAAAACGGCATCGAATACGTCATACTCGACGAGGGCTGGGCTACGGAGAACAAGGCCGACCTGTTCGACGTCGTGCCGGAGATTGACCTGCCCATGCTTGTCGAGTACGGCAAGGACAAGGGCGTGGGCCTCATCCTCTGGGCCGGCTACCATGCCTTCGACCGCGACATGGAGAAGGTGGTGAAGCACTACGCCGACATGGGCATCAAGGGCTTCAAGGTCGACTTCATGGACCGCGACGACCAAAAGATGACGGCCTTCAACGCCCGCGCCGCCGAGACAACGGCAAAGTACAGGATGATACTCGACCTGCACGGCACGCACAAGCCCGCGGGCCTCAACCGCACCTACCCCAACGTGCTCAACTTCGAGGGTGTGAACGGCCTCGAGCAGGTGAAATGGAGCAAAAAGCCGCACGACCAGGTGACATACGACACGCAGATTCCGTTCCTGCGTCAGGCCTCGGGTCCCATGGACTACACTCAGGGCGCCATGCGCAACGCCACATACAAGAACTACTACCCCAGCCGCAGCGAGCCCATGAGCCAGGGCACACGCACACGCCAGCTGGCCCTGTACATGATTTTCGACTCGCCCTTCCTGATGCTCTGCGACACACCCTCGGCCTACATGCGTGAGCAGGAGTGCACCGACTTCATCGCCGCCGTGCCCACGGTATGGGACGAGACGGTAGTCGTTGACGGCAAGATGGGCGAATATGTCATCACCGCCCGCCGCAAGGGCAACGACTGGTACATCGGCGCCATCACCAACTGGGACGCCCGCGACCTCGACATCGACCTGTCATTCCTCAAGCCCGGAGCCGTATACCGCACGGACGCCTTTGCCGACGGCCTCAACGCCCACCGTACCGCCCGCGACTACAAGCACACCACCGGCGAACTCAAGTCCGACGGCAAGCCCCTCCGCGTCCACCTCGCCCCAGGCGGCGGCTATGCCATCCACCTCTCCCCCATGTAACTAAATGCTCACGATGGCCTATGTAGGGACGTGCCTTTGGCACGTTTAGCCTGCGGATCGTTTGTGCAGGCTTAATCGACGAAGTCGCTTGGCTCTGCCAAGAAACATCGCAAAGCGATGTCCCTACACTGCCACCTCACGTCCCTATTTCGTGCGTCAGCCAATTTTTTATTTTCAATTTTACATTTTATATTAACATAAGCGTGTTTAGTTTCAGAAAAATAACCGCAGCCCTGCTGCTTACCATACTTTCCTTTCCCGCCCTTGCCGGTTCGCCCAACATCACCGGCACCGTCACCGCCGATGGCAAACCATTGGCAGGCGTGGCCGTCAGCGACGGCTGTAAAATCGTCCTTACCGACAAGAAAGGCCATTACGCCATCGACTCGCGCAAGAAGGACGGCACGGTCTTCGTCATCACCCCCTCGGGCTACTACGCCCCGTCCAAAGACAATTTCCAGCCCGCATTCTGGGCTCTCCTCGACAAGGACGTCCGCAAGAAGGAGAAGCACGACTTCACCCTCGTGCCGCAGAACCAGGACAATTTCTCTATTCTCTTCGCCACCGACATCCACATCATCAACGAGGACAGCCGCGACGACCTGGCCAAGTTCCGGCAGCAGGCCCTGCCCGCCATCCAGCAGATTGCCGCCGAATACCGCTCCCGCGGTCCGCTGTTCACCGTCAACCTCGGCGACACATCGCAGGACTACTACTGGTATAAGAACGACATGGACCTGCGCAAGGCCGTGGCCTTCCTCGCCGCCAACGACTTCCCCGGCCCGGTCTACAGCGTCAGCGGCAACCACGACAACGACGGCGCCATAGGCGGCGAGAACGTGGACGAGCGCGCCGCCTGGCAGTACCGCGCCACCCTCGGCCCCGCCGCCTACTCGATGAACATCGGAGACACGCACTGGGTCATGCTGGACAACGTCCTCTACAAAAACTTGCCCACCAAGAAGAAAAAGCCCAAAGGTGTCGTCGGCGACCGCTCGTACGACCACGGCTTCACGCCCGAGCAGATTGAATGGATGAAGCGCGACATCGCCCTCGTCCCCGACTCGGTGAAGGTATTCATCGGCTGCCACGTGCCCATCCTCTCGCACTTCCCCGGACGGGAGACACGTCTCACCGACACCACGCAGTTCGACCAGCTCAACGACATCTACAGTCGCTTCGACAACGTCACCATCGTCTCGGGCCACACCCACAAGAACCACTACCGCCGCAGCGAGAAATACCCGCGCTTCGAGCAGTACATCTTCCTTGCCACTTCCGGCAACATCTGGAATACTCAGCCCGGCAGCCAGCTCCTCGGCAACGACGGCTCGGCCGGCGGCGTATGGGTGGGCGAGTTCAAGGGCGGCAAGGAGCCGGACATCCACTTCCGCGGCTACATCCCCGGCAATGAATATTTCCGCGCCTACGACCTCAACGAGGTGGGCCGCTACTATAAGCATGACTACATCCTTCAGTACCAGCGCACCCTTTATCCCGACCGTGTCAACTACGCCGACCCGAAATTCGCCAATCAGATTATGGTCAACTTCTGGGACTACACCGACGGCAAGACCCTCGAAATCCTTGAGAACGGACAGCCCCTCGAAGTCAAGTTCATCCCCGGCCTCGAAGACCCGCTCTACAACATCTCCAGCACCGCGCCCGTCAACGTCAGGGACGGCCGCCCCACCGGCGCCGGCGCCCCCGTACATAACCCGCACATGTACATTGCCCGCGCCCGCACCGCCGACGCCCCCGTCGAAATCCGCGTCCGCGACGCCAACGGCAACATCGTCTTCACCGAAACCCTCCACCGCCCCAAACCCTTCCACCGCCACGTAATGTAAACCGATAACTACGCAAGGCCCACCGACTTTCCCGTGGGCCTTTTTCATTTATAATCGCCAAAAATATCGGTTTAATTTTGAAAAATGAAACCAATTAGTCACCTTTGCACTGTCTGATTATTGAATTATGGATAGAAATGTCAGATTTACTGCCGAATACAATGAGTTTTAACAAACATTGAGCCAACGCGCATCCGAAAAGCTGGATTACTGTATCGCAATCCTCCGGCACGAAATGCCATTGTCTCAAAATTTGTCAAGAAAATCATAAGTTCGGACTTGTACGAACTCAGAGTATCCGCAGATAATGAAATCCGCATATTGTTGTTTGCAGCGAGTAATGACAACATTAACCTCGCGACAGAGATTATTGCCCTGAACGGATTTGTCAAAAAAAGCAACAAAGACCACGAAAAACAGATAAGGAAAGCATACAACATCTTAAATTCGATAATATGAGCACTACATATCCACGGCTGACAAAGGAACAGTTAGAGAAACTACGCGGCACCGACTTTTCAAATGTTCCGGGCCTGACCTCGGCAGAGGATGACCTCACCCAAAAGTATGGTGAACACGGAAGTCCAGAACGTCTGGAATTCGAGAACAAGGCCAAAGCCTGGTACTACGGCGAAATATTGCGTGACCGCCGCAAACAGCTCGGCTTGACACAAAAAGAGCTCGCCGAGGTAATCGGCAGAGAGCGGACCTACATCAGCCGCATCGAAAAAGGAGAGACCGACATGCAGCTATCCTCCTTTCTCCGCATCGCCTCCGCACTCGGCATAGCCGTAAACCTCACCGTCAACCTTTAAACCTCACATTTTACCTTGGCTTTCGTACATTTTTGGCGAAGGTTTGGGGATTTGGATTTTTTTTTGTACCTTTGCCGTCGGTTTTAGGCAAAAGCCGTACCGAACTTTTTAATTATCATTTATTTTAACGCTAACCATGCAATACGAAACCGTTTTCATTTTAACTCCCGTTTTGTCTGATGATCAGATGAAGGAAGCGGTAGAAAAGTTCAGCAAGGTGCTCACCGACAATGGCGCTAACATTGTCAGCACCGAGCAGTGGGGCCTGCGCAAACTCGCTTACCCCATCGCAAAGAAGTCGACAGGCTATTATGTCCTCATCGAGTTCGATGCCGAGCCCGCTACCATCAAGAAACTTGAAACTGCCTACCGCCGCGACGAGCGCGTCATCCGCTTCCTGACTTTCCGTCTCGACAAGTACGCCGCACAGTACGCCGCCAAGCGCCGCAGCCTCAAGGGCACTAAAGCTATCGAAACCGCAGAACACGTAGAAGAAGCAAAGGAGGACTAAACAATGGCAAATGCAAATTCCGAGATTCGCTATCTCACCCCCATGTCTGTTGACGTGAAGAAGAAGAAATACTGCCGTTTCAAACGCAGCGGCATCAAATACGTTGATTACAAGGATCCCGAATTCCTCAAGAAATTCCTCAACGAGCAGGGCAAAATCCTTCCCCGCCGCATCACCGGCACCTCGCTGAAGTTCCAGCGCCGCGTGGCCCAGGCCGTTAAGCGTGCCCGCCACCTCGCCCTCCTCCCCTATGTAACCGACCTCATGAAATAAGCACAAGGAGACCAACGATATGAAAGTTATACTGAAAGAAGACGTACAGGGCCTTGGATACAAGGACGACGTCGTTGAAGTAAAGTCCGGCTACGGCCGCAACTACCTTATCCCCACCGGAAAGGCTGTTATCGCAACTCCTTCTGCCCTCAAGATTCTTGCCGAGAACCAGCGCCAGCAGGCTCACAAGCTTGCCCAGATCAAAGCCGCAGCCGAGGCTGTCGCCGCTCAGATTCAGGCTCTCGAGAACCTTGTCATCACCGCCAATGCCAGCGAGGCCGGCGTAATCTACGGCTCGGTGAACGCCATCCAGCTCGCCGAAGCTCTCGCTGCCGCAGGCATCGAGGTTGAGCGCAAGCTCATCGACGTCACTCCCGTCAAAGAACTTGGCAAGCACACCGCCAGCGTCAAGCTGCACCGCGATGTTGTTGTCGAGCTCCCCTTCGAGGTAGTGGCCGCCGTCGCCGAATAAGCACGGCACCCAAAAGAGGCAACATTCCCTCCACATTCTCAATACATTTTCCCAAATCCGTCAGTGGTTGCGTCGCGAAGACGCGGCCACTGTTTTTTTACCCCCAACCCCAACCGCACCCACCTCACGCGCAAGCCCCACCTCACGCGCAAGCCGTGGTGGGACCGCATCCTGCGGTCATCAAATACCCGGCGGCAGGATGCCGCCCCTCCATGCAGGCAGTATGGCGCCGGTTAGCGGGTGAAGGTGCCACGGGGAGTGTGGACGGTGATTTTCTTGACGGAGGCGGGGAGGGACGTCTTTACCTGGGAAAGGCCGGACGGGGTGATGTCGAGGCCGGCGTAGCCGAAGATTATGCCCTGCAACATCGCGCCGGCTCCGGTGAGGAAGTAGGTGCGGTTGTTGGTGGCCGTCTCGGCGAGCACCATGAACGGGCCGCGGACGTTGGGTTTGTACGCCCTGTCGAGGGCCTTCGCCGCCTCCTCGGGACGCCCGTTGCGGGCCAGGGTAACGGCCATCACACCGTGACTCATGGCGGGGCCGTGTTTGAGGTCGAGCTTGCTGTCGTAGTAGTTGATATTCTTCAGCAGCTCCTTCGCATCCGTGATGACGCCGAGGGGATAACCCAAGAGAGTGACGTCGCTCTGCTTGATCTGCGCGCCGTCGTAGG
Organism: Muribaculaceae bacterium; assembly: GCA_051890455.1. Taxonomy (GTDB): domain Bacteria; phylum Bacteroidota; class Bacteroidia; order Bacteroidales; family Muribaculaceae; genus CAG-873. The sequence goes on along the minus strand of JBJFEE010000077.1, from coordinate 20,530 downwards.
TGGCGTGCTCGCGCATCGTGCCGTCGTCGAAGTAGTGGAACTTGAGATTATCGGCCACCTCGCTCCAGCGGCTGTCGGGGGTGATACCCAGGCGCTCGGCGGCCTCGCGCGTGTGCGTCAGCGCGGCCTTGGCAGCGCCGTTGGTAAAGGCGTTGTCGTCGACACCAATGGCGTATTCGTCGGCGCCGACGACATTCTTTATCGAATAGCTGCCGTCGTCGTTGCGCTCGACGCGGCTAAGCCAGAAGTCGGCACATTCCTTCATCAGCGGGAAGCCCTCGTCGCGCAGCCAGTCTATGTCGCCGGTGGTGCAGAAGTACAGCCAGGCGCCATTGGCCACGCAGGCCGTGATGTGCTGCTCCATCGAGCCCGTGAGGGCGTAGGTCGGCGTCGACTCCTCTCCGTTGGGGTCGGCCTCCCAGGGGAACATCGCCCCCTCGTAGCCCATACCCTGGGCACGTTTGCGCGCCGCGGGCAGACCGTCCACACGGAAATCCACCATCGACCGCGCCAGCTCGGGATGCAGAACGGCAATCACCGGCAGCATCCACGTGTCGGCGTCCCAGAAGATATGGCCGTTGTAGCCCTGGCCGCTCTGGCCCACCGGCGCTATGCTGCGGCGGCTGCCTGCGCGTACCGAGCTGTAGAGGTGGTAGATGGCAGTCGTCACCGCCGTCTGCAACTCATCATTGCCGTCGACGGTGACATCGCTCTGCCACAGTTCGTCCCACAGCTTCTCGTGACGGGCCACCAGGCGGTCGCGCCCCTCGCGCACGGCAAAGAGCACCTGGCGCTCGCTCTCCTGCCACGGGTCGGTGTAGTCGGCGCCCGAGCAGATTGAGGTGATGATGCAGAACGATGTCCGCTTTCCCTTCCTTAGAGCAACCTTCACCGTGTCGGCGCTGACGGCCTCGCTGCCTTCGCCGCAAAGGATGGCGCTTGTCGATGCCACAACCTCCGCGCCGCCGCCGTAACGCAGCTCACGGCGCATCATCTTGCGGTACTTGCCCTCGTTACTGACCCTTTTGGACGATGAGATGATGCTGTCCTTGGACGCTATCGCGGCGCGGTCGACAAACTCGCCGTCGACATCGGCAAGAGCTTCTACCTCTACCTCCAACATCGACACGCACGGCAGCCCGCGCAGACTGCGCTGCGTGGCAGCGATACGCACCTCGTTGTTGGCAAGGACGGTCGTAAAGGCGGCCCGGTCCATGTCCAGCGTCCGGCGCTCGGCCTTCAGCCCCGCAAAGCTCGTCGAAAGAGCGAACGGCGACATCACCGGCCTGATTTTGCTCACGCCCGACGCATTGCCCGGCTCGTGCACACCGGCCGAGTAAGTGCGTTGCGTGCCAAGGCCGTCCTCCGACGGGATAAAGCCCATCAGACCGTTGCCCAACAGCGGCAACTCCGTCGCCTTGAGGTCGCCCTCGACCGTTATCACACGCTTGGCCGTCGAAACGCACACCGCGCCCAGCACGCACATCCAAAAAATCACAAATCTATTCACAGCAACGTTCTTCATCGCTAATTTTTTCATGGCTAAAAATACTTAAGCATAGTAAATGTCTCACAGCAAACACATTCACGGCCAAAAATCTGCGCAGATAAAGCCCCATCCGGGCATATCTACCCGCCGCACTTACCGCACCTTGGTTTGCCACTGCAAAGTTACCAAAATGTTCCGCGATAAAAAAACGTGCCCGGATGGGTTTTGGCGCGAAGCGTTCAATCCGGTTCCGTCAAGTTTCAACACCCTAACAATCAAAAATTCCGCGACCACTCCGCGCATCTTCCCATTTATGTTTCGCGATAAAAGAGTGCAGTTAAGTGCAAAAATATCAGCGCCCCAAAGGTTGGCTCGATGGCTCAACTTTTGGGGCGCCGGTTAGGTTTATTTAGCCTTGCGGATGTAAGGCAAGGGTTTTCGGGAGTGAATTACTTCACGAGGACTTTGGCTACTTTTGTGCCCTGGCGACGGATGACGAGCTGGCCGGCGGCGGGGTTGTTTACGCGCTGACCCTGGAGGTTGAAGAACTCAACGGGAGCGTTATTCTCCTCGTCAGCGATGATGTCGTTGACTGAGTTGTTGTCGTGGTTGATGGTGAGTATTACTTCAGTGGTGTTGCCGAAATACATCTGCTTTGCTGTGGAAGCATAGAGGATGAGGCTTTTGGTGGGGAAAGTGAAGGTAGTTTTGGTGCTTTCTTTCACAACCTTTGCACGATATTCTTCAGGAGTAGCGGTTACATCTTCTAATGCCTGATTGTAAGTTGCTACGTAGTACAGACCATCGGTAGAACCACCGTTGATGCCTGAACTTGTAAGGGGCAAGCTGATATTGTTGGCATCGTCTGTTTCAATTTCCCATTTGGGCGATTCGCCGCTGTAATTCAGAGCAGCGTAGAGGCCTTTCAGAGGATTTTCTACACGATACAGATTCTCGTTGGTGTTCGACTTGTAAACGTTGACAGTGTAGTCGGATGCTGTCATGCCAAAAGTTTTAAAATAGACATCGCCTGTGAATGTGCCTTCGCCAAGCAGGGTCCAGGGATCAACATACTGACCACCGGGTAACAGGAGGTAGCCTGACACATCGCCGCCGGTATACCATTTTGTGGCATCGGTTCCGTACTTGCTGTCAGCGGGGGCGTTGGGCCAGTTTAGAACAAGAGCCTTTGCAGGGAAATAGATGCAGCCATTATCCAGAGTAGGAAGAAGCTCGGGTAAAGCCTCAGCGATGACGCTCGGTTCGTATCCGCTTAACTCGCTAAGTATCCAGGTCTGGCTTGCGATGTATGTTTCATTGTCGACGTCGTCGTCCACGCCGGTATACTGTTTAGGCACAGTGATGAAATCAGGGTTTGAAGCGTCAACGATAAGCTGACCGTCTTTAGTCAAATCGGGCCATACGCCTACAGCTTTATATACGCCGGTGTGACCTTCTGCCTCGTAGATTTGTACGTCAACGGGATCGGTCGAGCCACCATAAGTACCTGCTACTGCCGATGAAACGTATTTGCCTTCTCCAAGCAGGACCCAGTTGTAGCCTTCGTAGTCGGCTGCGGGAAGTTTGGCGGGACGGTCAGCCTTTTTGTCGGCTACGGTTGCGGTGCGGACTTTGAGGTTCGTGCTGACCTCAGCAACCTCAGGGTTGGCCAATTTATGTACATTGACTGCGGCAGAGGCTGTAACGGCAACGGCGGCAGCAAGAGCAAATGTGTAGAATTTTTTCATAAAATCTTTTTTTGAAGATTAGAAACTATATTAGAAACACGTATTTTATTTCAGTTGAAATACCTACAGGAAAGAAACGAAGTAAGCAATCTTAAATCCTTAGAGACCTGTTCGCTCGCAAAAGTATGTATTTATTTTTTAACATCCAACATTTTTTGATAAAAAGATACCGATTTATAGCAAAAAATTTTGCATTATTACAAAGTGCCAACCATTAGTTGCAGTTTAGACACAACGGGGCACTTTGACGTTGCAAAATGTCAACTTTACGCCAACCACGAACGACACGGGAATTTGACTTGGGGCGGTTTGGCGGGTCTTGATAGTGTAAGCCGGTTTATTTGCCTTGTCGGCGTGAAGATGAAGACGAGGAGCGGGCTACTGAGGTATCAGAGGTATCAGAGTTATTAGAGGAATCGGAGTTGTCAGAGGAATCAGGGCCTGCTTCCCGGTTTTCACATGACTCCAGGTACTCCCATAACTCCCACGCCCCCGGATTTCCGCAAAAACTTAAATTCTAAAGCCCTATTATGAAGCTTTTTATGAGAAAACATGTAATGGCATTGGTGGCCTTGGCGACGGCGTTTGGCGCGGCGGGGCAGAAGCCCGTTTGTGACGATAACGTCTGTGTGATTGAGGAGCATGGTGGCGTGATGCCCGTCGGTGAGATATATAATGTGGTATCGCCGGTGGGCAAGGCCTCGGTAAAGGCTATCGAGCAGGCGCCACGGCTTGGCTCGCTGGACGGTAAGACGATTGCCATTGTCGGCGGAAGTTTTATGGCGTCGGTGACTCATCCCGAATTGAAGAGGCTGATTCTTAAAGAGTTTCCCACAGCAAAGGTATATGTCCTGGACGAGGTGGGCTCGGCTGGCGTTTTTCCCGGGCCGGGGGTGCGCCGCAAGTCGGTGGAGGAGTTTCAGGCTAAGCTGAAGGAGCTTGGCGTGGACGCTGTTATCAGCGGCAACGGCGGCTGCGGGCTGTGCACGCCCAAGGAGACGGGGTCGAGTCTGGCGGCCGAATATATTGGTATACCGTCGGTGACGATAGCCGGGCCGGGCTTTGACGAGCAGGTCGCTGTCACGGCCGCCAACAACGGCGTGTCGGTGGCGCGTGTGGCAAAATATCCCGGGGCCTTTGCCGCCGACAGCGAGGAGACACTTATCGCCAACACGCGCAATATCCTTTGGCCGCAGATCAAGGAGGCGCTGACAAAGCCGCTGTCGGTGTCGGAGCGGATGTCGCCCGACCGTCTTGCTGTCGAAGACTGCCGCCAGACGGTTTACAGCGGAACGATTGACGATATCAACCGCTATGTCAACGAGATGAACTGGGGCGACGGCCTGCCCGTCGTGCCTCCGACGATGGAGCGCATAAACGAATTTCTGAAATTCGGCGGCATGGCCTACGATACGCCGGTGGCCACACTGCCCATCGCCCACCGCAAGACGCTGGCAATCCATGTGGCGGCCTGTGGCGTCATGGCGGGATGCAAGTCCGAATATATGCCGATTCTTGTGGCGTTGACAAAGGGTATGGGCGCGCCCGACTTCCGACGCACCCTTGCCAGCACGCACGCCTGGAATCCCTTCTGCTGGCTCAACGGCCCGCTGGCCCGTCAGTTGGGCATAGACTGCGGGCAGGGCGAGATTTCGGAGGAGGCGAACATGGCAATAGGCCGCTTTATGAACCTGGCGCTGAAGAATCTGGCGGGTTACTATGTCAAGCAGGACCGTATGGGTACTTTCGGCTATCTGATGCCATGGTGCCTTGTCGAGGACGAGGAGGCGTGCGCCCGCGTAGGCTGGAAGCCTTACCATGTCGGCAAGGGCATGGATGTCAACGACAATGCCGTCACGGTGGCGTCGGCGCTGATGTGGGGCAACAACATGGCTCCCTCGACCAACGATGCCGAGCGCATAATGCAGCTGGTGGCATGGGACATTACCGAGCGCTGCCAGTTTGCCCTCGGCAGCGGCAAGCAGTACACTTACCGCACGATACTGATGACCGAGCCCGTGGCACGCCTGCTCAAAGATAGGTATGCCGACAAGGAGGCGTTCGAGGATGCCCTTGTCGCTACGGCAAGGCGCCCGCTATACGAGCGCACCTTCGCAAACTATTACGCCAACCCCGGAAGCCGCATCGACGAGGAGAAATTTCCCTTCTCCCGCTACGAAAAACGCCTTGAGCGCACCGAGGAGGCCCGGCTGACCGAGGCGCCGGTATGGTATGCCCTACCCGACGGCTGCGAGTCGGACAAGATGATGACCATCCCCACTATGGAGCCCGGGATGACGGCCATACTGCTCACCGGCGACGCGGCCCGCAACAAGGTCCAGGTTATGCCCGGCGGCGGCTACTCGACCGTCAAAATCAACCTCCCCGCCAACTGGGACGAGCTGATGACCGCCAAAGGCTACCGCCCCCTCAGCACCTACTGCCACTGAGTGGCCCGTTTGTCGGCGCTGTAATCTTGAACAGTGAGATTTTAAGGAGGACACGGAACTGCTCTACAAAGAGCGGAGCGAATTTGAAAAAAATTTCAGTGTCCAAAAAAAATCCCTCAATTCGAGGTCCGTGCGTCCGGATGGTTTTGGCGCGCAGCGTCCAATCTCATTCCGTCATGTTTTAAATTATTAAAATCCAACAAGTTCCGCGACCACTCAGCGCCTATTCTGTTCAATTCCGCGATAAAAACGAAATTTCGCGATAAAAACTTGGTGGGGGCGTAGAAAATAGCAGCATCCCAAAAGTTTTTCGACTTTTGGGATGCTGTTTGGTGTTTTGCCTCGGGGAGAGGCTGGTGTGAGTTATTTCACCGGGTGAATTACTTCACGAGGACTTTGGATACCTTGTTGCCCTGGCGAGCGATGTAAACGCCGTTTTCGGGGTTGGCAACGCGTACGCCCTGCAGGTTGAAGTACTCTACCTCGGCTGCGCCGTCAGCGATGATGTCTTCTACGCCGGAGAGGTCGGTCGAGAAGAGAACGTTGACGTTGGCACGGGGTGCGCCAAGCATGAAGGTGATTGTGCCCTCGAAGTCCGAAGCAATTATTGAGTCACCACCGTTGTTGTACCAGAGCTGCTCTGCGTCAACGGTAACAAAGTTGCCAAGACCTAAGTTGACAATGCCACTCCAGTCGCTGTTGGCAATTTTGAAGTGCTGGTTTGCATATATTTTTGTATCGCCCTGGCAGATGAATTTGTAGTTGACGCCGTCAACGGTCTGGAATTTCCACAGGTCGGTGGCACCCCAGCCGTTCATGTCGCCACGGATATAAACCTCCTGAATTACGAAACCGGGCTTGGGAGTAGTGGTGGTGACGGTGCACGAACCGATGATGTTGTTCTCACCGGCCTGTTCATCTAAACGCATCTCGAAAGTATAGTCACCTTCCCAGGGAGTGGCCATGTTGGCGCCACCGTCCGAGGTGTAAACGGGCTGTTCGGCGCCGAGAGCGCTCTCGTCCATTACAATCCAGCGGCAGCTCTTGTTGAATGTGTCCCAGTTGCCCTTGGCGGTCGAAACTTTGAACTGTTTGAGGCCTTTGAGCTCGAAGGAGTAGATGCCGTCAACGTCGGGCTGAATTTCCATAGGGTTTTCGGGATTCCAACCGAGGCCTTCGCCATCACCGCAGATGTAGATTTGTGCGTTCATTGACATTACTGCCATTGCAGCTATAGCTAAAGCGTAGAATTTTTTCATACGATTTGATTTTGGTTAAAATTTGGTTAGATTTTGGTATACTACAATCGTGTGTCTGCTCGCCGGCAGATTCACGTTACAAAATTAGCATTTAATATTCGTAATAAACATTTTTTTATCGAATTTTTTTTAAAACTTTCATCAGCCCTCTTTAATTCAATAAATTACTCGGCAATTGACCCCTCACCCCAATACACAAAAATAACTTCAGCGCAATCCCGTCAGTTCGGCGCCCTTTCCGCTCAACTCCGCGATAAAAAGCGTAGGGGGCGGGAGTTATTGGGGAGCGGGGGTTGGGAGGCAGAGGGCGGCGAAGGCTTGGTTGAGGCGGGGGAGGGGGTCGGCGTTGAGGGAGAATAGAATTAGTTGGTGGTCTCTTCGCGGTAGAGGCGGTCGAAGATTGGATAGATGGACGCGGGGTTGTCGATTTTTTGGCGGAGGGCTTCGAGGCGCTTGGCGTTGTCGCTCCACGACAGCCAGATTTTTAGATAGCCTCCACGGCCGTATTTTTCTTTGAGGTGCTCGATTGTGCGGCGCAGATGGCCTTCGCGGTCAAGGTCCGGGTAGTGTTTGAGGCCGTACTGTATCGTGCGGCGGATGATTGTCTCGCTGTCGATAAAGCGGTCGGCCTCGGCCACAATCAGGCCGTAGTCGTTGCGCGGCTTGCCGCTCTTCGAGGCACGATGGTCCTCCACCGCCTCGCCCATAAGCCGTATCTGCTCCGGCGTGTAGCGCGACCGCACAAACTCGTCCTCCTCAAGAATCTTGCGTGAGTCGATGTGGTGGTTCTCGCGGCCGTTTACCAGGCCGAGGTCGTGGAAAGCCGCCGTGACGTATGCCATCTCCTTGTCCACACCGGGCATCATCGCCGCCAGTTTCATACTCTGCTCAATCACCATGTTCACATGGTCGGCCCGGTGAGCCTTGTCAAACGCAGCATACCGCGGAATTATCTGTTCCTCAACATATTTGCGTACCGCAACATCAATCGTGTCCATCCTGTTAGTTCTTAAGAGCCCGTTCCCCAATTTCTGTTAACGCAGGGTCGCATATTTTGGGATGGATTTTGATTTGTGAAGATGGAGTGTAGCGAGCTACACGACTGATGAACAAATCGAAAGACGCCCAAAAGATGCGATACCAAAGTAATCATAAATTATAGGCTCGGGATTACAAATAAAAGAATTTAACATTAATATGCCACGACCCGATGAAGTTACTGCCATAGCGGCCATCTTTTGGCATCTTCGCCGTTTCGGTTCAGTCGTTATGGAACCCCATAACTCCTTCACCTTAACAACGAATCTACTCAAAAGTTGTCCGCCCTGCGTTAACATAAATTGGGGAACGGGCTCTAAAAACCGTATCTAAAAATCCTATTACCCTGCAAAGTTACCATTTCCCTTCCACCCCCGCAACCCCCTCCCTTAACAACCGGTAAACAGACCCGGCCCCAAGAGTAAAATTTCTCCCCCGGTGGGCGAAGGCCGTGTACAGGATTTGGAAAAGGCCGGGCTGTAAAGGGCGGATGTTGGAGATTTTGTGTATCTTTGCGGGAGGCTTTGCGGCGGTGCCGCGAGGCCGGGCGGCGCAAGCGCTGCGGTGATTACCAATTATTATTGAAAATTTTTGCCATGGAAATATTTAAAGCGGTGAGTAAGGCTTTTGACTTTAAAGGGTTAAATTGGACCAATTGGGCTAATAAGACTAATTTGTCTAATAAACCACATACGCCGGCGGCAGTTTGGGCGGTCGGTGCTTGGGTGGTGCTGGCGATGGTGGCCGGGCCGTCGGCGATGGCTGCCGGGCCGGGGCAGGCTGAGGCGGCACGGGGCGTCATCGAGCGGTTTGCCGGGGGTAAGGTTCCGGTAAGCGTCGCTGTGGAGGGTGAGGCCCGCGATGGGCTGCACAGTTATCGCGTGATCCCAGGGGCCGACAGTGTCGACATCAGTGCCACGGGAGGCGTGGCGGCCTGCCGTGCTTTTTACGACTATGTGCGCCGCAACGGGCTGGGCATAGCGTCGTGGAGCGGCAACCGCCTCGACTGGCCCGCCAAGCTGGCGCAGGCCGAGCCGTGGTCGGTAACCTCGCCTTTCAAGCATCACTATTATATGAATGTGGTGACCTTCGGATACGCCGCGCCCTACTGGGACTGGGCACGCTGGGAGCGTGAGATAGACTGGATGGCGCTGCACGGCATAGATATGCCGCTGGCTCTGGTTGCCAACGAAGCCATCACCGCGCGCGTGTTCAGCCGTCTTGGCCTCAGCGACGCCGAGGTGGACGCCTACTTCACCGCTCCGGGACACTTCCCGTGGATGCGCATGGGCAACCTCAGCGGGATTGACGGGCCCCTGCCGCGGTCGTGGCACGACTCGCAGGTGGCTCTGCAGCACAAGATACTCGACCGTATGCGCTCGCTGGGTATGAAGCCCATCTGCCCGGCCTTCGCCGGCTTTGTGCCTCAGTCGTTCAAGACACATTTCCCCGACGCCCCCGTCACAGAGACGACGTGGCTGGGCGGTTTCCACAACTGGATGCTGCAGCCCGGCTCGCCGCTGTTCAGGCGCATCGGCAAGATGTTTGTCGAGGAGTGGGAGCGCGAGTTCGGGAAATGCGACTACTACATCGCCGACTCGTTCAACGAGATGGAGGCGGTGTTCCCGCCCAAGGGCACCAAGGAGCGCCACGACATGCTCGCCGGCTTCGGCCGCGAGGTATACGGCTCCATCGCCGACGCCAACCCCGACGCCGTGTGGGTGATGCAGGGCTGGATGTTCGGCTATATGCGCGACATCTGGGACTATGAGACCCTACAGGCGCTGGTGAGCGAGGTCCCTGACGACAAGATGCTGCTGCTCGACCTTGCCGTCGACTACAACAAATGCTTCTGGAAGATAAACTACAACTGGGAGTTCTACAAAGGCTTCTTCAACAAGGAGTGGGTTTACTCGGTGATACCCAATATGGGCGGCAAAAACACGCTGTCGGGCATCCCCGAGTTCTATGCCAACGGCCGTTTCGCCGCCCTCGACTCGCCCAACCGCGGCCGCCTCGCCGGCTACGGCATGGCGCCGGAGGGCCTTGAAAACAACGAGGTGCTGTACGAACTCATCACCGACGCCGGCTGGACGCACGACTCGATTGACGTCGCCTCCTGGCACCGCAACTACGCCACCTGCCGCTACGGCGCCACAACCGACAAGGTGGAGAGCGCCTGGCGCAACATGGGCCGGTCGGTTTACTCGACCCTCGTCGACAACCCGCGCTACAACTGGCAGTTCAGGCCCGGCACGGTCTTCCGCGGCAACGTGCGCACCGATGGCAGCTTTGACCTTGCCGCACTCGACCTTGCCGCTGCCGCCGACAGCATCAACACGCCGCTTTTCCGCGCCGACCTGCTTGAAGTTGCCGCCAACGTGGCCTTCTCGCGCCTCGAGGTGCTCGCCCGCGACTGGGAGTCGGCCTTCTCCAACAACGACACCGCGTCGGCCACAGCGATAGAGCGACAGTTTGCCGACATCGCCCTCGACGCCGACCGCCTGCTGGCCTCGCACCCCACCCTGCGCCTCGGCCCGTGGCTCGACTATGCCCGCAAGAGCGGTAGCGACGCGCAACAGAGCGACTACTACGAGCGCAACGCCCGACGCCTTGTCACGATGTGGGGCGGCTCGCCCGTCGACGACTATGCCGCGCGCCTGTGGTCGGGCCTTATCCGCGACTACTACCTGCCGCGCTGGCAGACCTACTTCGCCAACAAACGTGGCGACGTAGCATACGACCCCGCCGCCTGGGAGCGCGTATGGGTCGAGCAGAAACACGGCGTAAGCGATGTCACGCCTTACGCCGACCCCGTTGCCGCCGCCCGTGCCCTCATCGGCAAGTCGCTGGCGGTCAAGGAGCGGTATGCCGACCCGGAGGGAGTGCGCCGTCTGGGCGGATGGTCGCCGTCGGATATGCGCGACGGGGGCACCGGCAAATTTGTCTGGAATCTGAGTGTCGACGACGCCCGCGCGCTGCAGACGCTCACCTTTGCCACCACGCGTGGCGATGGCCGTCTCACCGTGTCGGACCTTGTGCTCGAAATGGACGGAAAGAAATATCAGCCCCTGACAGCCCCCGAGGTCGCCGACGGCAACATCGTCTACGCCTTCGAGGTTCCCGCCACCGCCACCGGCAACAATGCCTGCCGCCTCACGGCAACCCTTGCCACCGACGCTCCCACCCACGGCAAAGTCACAATGACCCGCCGCTAATCGTGTTAGAGCTCTTAGAGCCCGTTCCCCAGATCAGAGGACAAGCTTGGCAAGGAGGCGGTCGAAGCCTCGGCGAGAGCAGGCAGGCTGCCCCCCTCGCGCAACGGAGTGATGTATCTTGTGACGTTCTCTCTGCGTATTTCCATTTTTCAGTACAGACGGGTTTGTTACACTGCGGCATGTTTCACATCGGCTTTGGCACGTCATAACCGCAGTTTACGCCATAACCGCAGTTTACGCCTTAGCCTCAGTTTTCGCTATAACCTCAGCGCTTCTGAAAAGTCTTGTCCCGTCTACCCCACAAAGGCAATCATTCCCCGCTGAATATTTGCCCTTTACCGCCAAAATTCGCCGTCAGTCGGCAAGCAAACTATCGAACAAGCCCATTTTACGGTGCATTGTTTTAGGGTGCAATGTAGGGTCCAACGTTATCTGCACCATATTTTCGGTTTGTTCCCAAACTATACCTTTGCGCCGTCTTTGAGGGCGGCTATCAGCCAGGGGACAAAGACGATGGCGGGGATGAGCAGCGGGCAGAAGTTTACCAACAAAAAGAATGCGCCGATAACAACGGCAAAATAGCCGACGATATAGAGAATTATGATAAAGATTTCTTTTTTTGTGAGCATGGTCGTTGTATTTTAATTGTTAGGCTGAATATGTCGGGGTTGGCGCGGTGAATGGCCGGGGTTGACTGTCGCGTGTCGTCTATGCTGTTTGCTGTACTGTTTGCTGATAGTTCTCGCCTGCAAAATTAGTTGGCCCATGTGCAAGAATTTTTCACACCAAAATCAATAAAATACAAATCACAAAATTTTGACCTATACGCCTAAAAACATGTTCCGCTTCCGCTCAACGCCGCTTCCATTCTGTTCCGTGATAAAAATAATTCGAGAATTGGGGGATTTTGAATTGAAGGATTTTGGAGGACACAGAACAGCGTTCAAATTCGCTGCGCTCTTTGTTGACGCTGAACAGACGGAAGTTCACGGAACAGATTTTTTTTGCCGGTTCAACGTTAACCGGGCTCTGCGGCGGAGTTTGGCCCCCAAAGCTCTTACATCCGAGAAGGTCCTTCCGTCTGAGACAGCTCTTACATCTCTACATTCCCTTACTACATACACAAAAAAAGCACCGTCGGAGCGGTGCTTTTTTGTGTGGGAGAGGGTTGGGTCAGCGGATGACGACCTTGGTGACGGTGTTGCCCTGGCGGCGGATGTAGAGGCCGGGGGTGAGGTTCTCGGCATCGACTCGAACGCCCTGGAGGGTGTAATACTCGGCGGCGGCGGTGTCGGCCTCGACATCATCGATGCCGGTCATTCCGCCGTTGGCGTAATACTTGCCGCTCCATTTAGTGAGGCAGTTTACAGTGACCGTCGAGGCGTTTTTGGCGCTGACGTAGACGGGGATGGTGACATAGCTCGTAGCGACCTTACTGGGGTTGAAGACCATGACTACAACTCCGCCTTCCCTGGGAAGTGTGGTCGGAGAGACTGTTATCTGACTGTCCGAACTGCTGATGCTGATTTCGCCGATAATGTCAGTACCAGTAACGTAGAACTCGCGGAGGACATAACCGTCTTTCTTGAAACCGGCATCGGCATCGGCCGTCATATAGAACTTTGTAATGTCTGCCAACAGCGAGCCTGCGGGATATGAACCCGACCATTTGGTCTTGCAGCTGATGGTGACGGCGTCGGCATTGTCGGCACTGACGGTGACGGGAATTGTCACGTAGTTCGAGGCTGCCCTGGTGGGCTCGTAGGTCAGAGTAACGGTACCACCTTCGGCGGGAAGTGTGGAGGGGCTTACCCTAACCTGACCGTCTCCGCTGGAAACCCTTATGTCTCCCTTGATATTATTGCCCGTAATCTTGACCTCGCGGACAACGTAGCCGTTGGTCTTGAAGCCTGCGTCGGCATCGGCGGTCATCCAGAATGTCGTGGCACCTGCGACGAGCGAGCCGCGGCCGACGACCTCGGGTTTCTTTTCGATAGTGACGACGACGGCAACCTGCCTGCTCAGCGAACCGGAGGCAACGGTGACGGTGGCGCTGTAGGTGCCGGGGGTGGCGGCGCTTGCCGAGATGACCAGAGTACCGCCTGTGGTGGCGTTCCAGCCCGACTTGCTGACGGTGACGTTGCTGTTGTCGGATGTGACGGTGATGTCATTGTCAAGGTCGACGGCGCTAACGCTGACATTGGCGGTGGGAGCGGCCTCGCCTTCCGTGGCCTTGAGGCTGACGTTTGAAGTCGAAACGCTGAGTTCGGCCTTCTTAGCGATATTGACGTTGACGGCAATCTGTTTTGTCAGCGAGCCTGATGCGAGGGTGACGGTGGCGCTGTAGCTGCCCGAAGCGGAGGCATCGGCGCTGATGACGAGCGTACCGCCGTTGATGGCGCTCCACCCCGAAGCCTTGGCGACAGTAACTTTGCCGTCGCTCGATGTAACGGAGATGTCCTGAACGAGGTCCGAAGCGCTGACGATGACATTTGCTGTGGGAGCGGCCTCGCCGCGGGTGCCGGAAAGGCTCACTTTATCGGTCGAAACGCTGATGGCGGGCTTCTTGCCGATGTTGACGGCAACGGCAATCTGCCTGCTCAGCGAGCCGGAGGCGACTGTCACGATGGCATTGTAAGTACCTGCCGAAGTCGTATTGGCCGAGATGACGAGCGTTCCGCCGGTGGTGGCGTTCCAGCCCGACTTGCTGACGGTGACGTTGCTGTTGTCGGATGTGACGGTGATGTCCTGCTCGAGGTCCTCGGCGCTGACGGTGACATTGGCCGTGGGAGCGGCTCCGCCCTCGATGGCGCGGAGGCTGACCTCAGCGGCGGAAACGCTGATGCCGGGGTTCCTGCTGATGTTGACGGCAACGGCAATCTGCTTTGTCAGCGAGCCCGAGGCGACGGTGACGACGGCATTATAGCTGCCCGAGGCGGATGCGTCGGCAGAGATAACGAGCTTGCCGCCTGTCGAGGCGCTCCAGCCCGAAGCCTTGACGACCGTGATCTTGCTGTTGTTCGAAGTCACCGTGAGGTCCTGCTGAAGGTCCGAAGCCGTGACAGTGACGCTGGCATTGGGAGCGGCCTCGCCACGTTTGCCGGAGAGGCTGAAGTTGTCGGTCGAAACGCCGAGTGCAGGCTTGTTGGAGATTTTCACATTGACTACAAACTGCTGCGAGAGGGCGCCTGCCTTGACGGTGATGGTGGCGCTGTAGCTGGCTGCGGCCGAGGCGTCGGCGGTGATTTTGAGCGTGCCGCCGGTGGTGGCGCTCCAACCCGAGGCGGGGGTCACCTTAACGCGTCCGTCGCTGGAGGAGTACGAGATATTGCCTTCGAGATCCTTGCCCTTCACGTTAAGAGCGACCGACGGATTGGCCTCGCCGACAATGGCGCTGAGGGTGGAGGATGTGGCGGAGAGTGCGAGCTCGGGCTTGATTTCCGGCTCGATGGTAGTCTTGATGGGAACGGTGATGCGGATTTTGTCACTGCCGTAGCCGCTCTCGATGGCTACGTAGTCGCTATCCCAGCTGCCCTCGCCGAACGAGGCGTTGAGGGTGACGGTGACGGTGCCGCCGGCAGCGTCCATTTCCTTGGTGCTGAGGGTGTACTTGCTCGAGTTGGAAGCAAGACGGATGCCGCTCCCGAGCCATTTGCCCTTGACGGTGATGTCCCTTGAAGGATTTGCCGAGCCCTTGACGACATTGAAGGTCAGCGACGAGGGGCTGGCGCTAATCGAGGGAGGCTCGACTGTGAAGGCGGCCATCTCGTTGTATAACTTCATGATGTTGGTGCCGTATCCGGCGGCCATTGCCCATACACCGTTGCCGAAGTTCTCGAAATAGGGCGAATGCTTCGAGTTGTAGCCGAAGCGAGGGTCAACCTTTGTCCACCCCGAAGGGAGAGCCGCTGTCGTGGCATACGACCAGAGATGCTGGAGATGGGCGTCGATGCCTTGCTGCATCGTACTGAACTGACAGCCCTTCTGGCCCTTTGTAGTGACACCGAGGCCGCAGTAGTTATGGTCGTCGGGAGTCACCGCCGTGCCGCCTTCGTAGCGGAACCATCCCGTTTCGATGGCCGCCTGACAGACAGCAATGTCGCCGCGGATGCCCCAGCGGTTGCCAGTGTCATAATAGGCCTTGGCCATTTCGTATGTAAACGAAGAACCGGGATTTTTCGACATCACATACTGATAGATACGGTCGACTGACGCTACAGGCTTGGCGAGCACCGGGGTCAATGCATAAACACTACTCCAGATGGCTAAGACGAGAGTCAGAGAAGTAATTATTCGCTTCATGCGGTTGGATTTATGGTTAGTTATTATGGGATTCTACAGGATTGGTACAGCAGCGATGGGTTCTTTACCTAACAAGTTGAAAGGATTAACCACTTAATTCTAATGATTGACATGCAAATTTAAGCATATTTTTAAAGTTATCTACAAATTTTCAGAGTGTTTTTAACATCTTCAGCATCGGTGTCGGAACTTTTTCAACACATATTTTATGATTGCGGTCCCATTGCGTAAAAAAAGCCAAAAGCAGTGCAAAAAAGTGTTGGCATAATTGCGAAAATCCCTTAATTTTGCGAAACGAGACAATTGCCCTCTAAAAGATTTTCACAGACTACTCACATTATGGATAATAAGGTTAACGAAAGCCGTCGGCAGGCGCTCAAGAAGATGGGCCTTGCCGTGGCAGGCGCCCTGGCGGCCTCGACGGGCATTCTCCCACTGGTGTCGTGCGGCAAGAAGGAGAAAAAGCAGGCCGCAACGGCCCATAAGAAGCGTGTCGTGCTCTATTTCACCGGCACCGGCAACTGTTTCTATGTCGCCCGCGAGCTGGCAGGCCCCAAAGGCGAGATGCTCAGCATTCCGCAGCTGATGAAAGACAAGACATTCGACATCGAGGCCGACGAAATCGGCATAGTCTACCCCATCTACGGCCACATGCCGCCAAACATGGTGCGCAAATTCATCGAAAAGGCCAATCTCAAGGCTCAATATCTCTTCGCCGTCCTCACCTACGGCAACCGCCACGCCAACGCCGTGGAGATATGGAACGGCATCGCCACCGCCGCCGGCAAGAAATTCGACTACATCAACACATTAATAATGGTCGACAACTGGCTCCCCAACTTCGACATGAACGAGCAGGTGAAGACGCTGCCCGAGAAGAAAGTGCCCGAGCACATCGCCGAAATTCGTGCCGACATTGACAGGCGCCGCAAGTTCATAGCCCCCGTAACCGAGGAAGAACGTCAGCAGCATCAGGGATTTATGGAGCGCTCGGGTCTCGACCCCGAGGTGGGCTTCCTGATGAAGAGCGAAAACTATTTCAAGGTCAACCCCGAAGCCTGCATCGGCTGCGGCGTATGCGTAAACGTATGCCCCAAGGCCAACTGGAAACTCGACCCGTGGCCAAAGGTCGAGGGCGACTGCGAATTCTGCTTCGCCTGCATCCAGAACTGCCCGCAGAAGGCCATCCTGTTCATTGAGAGCGAGGAAAACGCCTTCCTGCAGCACGGCGAGGTCAACCCCAAGGCCCGCTACCGCAACGAGCACGTCTCGCTCTACGACATCAAGGCCTCCAACAACCAGTTCTGAAATAAATTAAGAATTGAGAATGCATAATGGTGTTCCCGGAGGAATAGTTTTGCATTATGCATTTCTTTGCACATCACGCAAAAATGCGTACCTTTGTGTTGAAATTATTGTCTCACACCGAGTGCTTGCAACCTCGTAAAAAACAAGAAATATGTCACAACAACAAATTTGCCCTGACGCGACGCCCGCACGTACCGTCGCCATGTCACCCCTGTTCGTAACCCTGACGGTGCTCTTCTGCGTCTGCCTCATCGTCAGCAACCTCATGGAAATCAAAACCGTCCAGCTCGGCCCGCTCGAGCTGACGGCAGGGTTCATCGTCTTTCCCGTCTCCTACATCATCAACGACTGCATGGTCGAGGTCTACGGCTTCCGCAAGGCCCGCCTGGTGATATGGCTCGGCTTCGCCGCCAATCTGCTGGTCGTGCTGCTCCTCCAGGCCGGCATCCTCCTCCCCGGCACCTCCGAATGGACCGCCCAGGCCGCCATGGAGACCATCTACGGCACAGTCCCCCGCATGCTCGGCGCCAGCTTCGCCGCCTTCCTCTGCGGCTCCATGGTCAACGCCTACGTCATGAGCCGGATGAAGCTCCGCGACGGCAACAAAGGCTTCTCGCTCCGCGCCATCGTCAGCACACTCTTCGGCGAAGGCGTCGACTCGGCTATCTTCTTCCCCCTCGCCTTCGGCGGCATCCTCCCCTGGATGATGATAGCGACGCTGATGGTCAACCAGGTCTTCCTCAAGACCCTCTACGAAATCATCGTCCTCCCCCTCACCCTCCGCATCGTCCGCCGCCTGCGCCAAATCGAGCGCACCTCCCCCACCCTTGACCACGGCATCTCCTACAAATGGTGGCGCATCACCGACCTGTAGCCGATGCACAAATAATTAAGAATTAAAAATAATTAATGATTCTATCCTTTTATTTGTTCAAGTTAGGAATAATTATTAACACTAACGTAATTTATAAGCAAAAATAAAAAATGTTTCTCAAATGAGAGATAATCCTAACACCAATATTGGACCCAATAAGTCGCTTTGACAAAAAGCAAAGTCGCTGGATTTTAAACAATCCAGCGACTTTGTCAGTGGTCCCACTTGGGCTTGAACCAAGGACCCACTGATTATGAGTCAGTTGCTCTGACCAACTGAGCTATGGGACCTGTTTCGGGGAGGACGTGGGAACGTCCGGGGGAAACGTGTTTGCAAAGGTAGCGGTTTGTTGCGAGATTTGCAAGAGGGAACTCCGATTATTTGATGACGAAACTTCAATATGAAGAATATGAAGAGCAAAATAATCCAACGCAGGTTCAACCGTCAAGAGCGCCTGCATTCAGACCTCGCGCCCCCACCCCGGCAAAACCGCTGACCTCGACGCCACCTTCGACCACCTCCTCGCCGAACTGGTGTTGTAAAACCTAAAACTTCTCCTTTTAAACTTTATATCGCTCCGGATTGTTTTAGGGATAAAACGATTTCGAAATATGGAAAACACTTACGCTATACGCGTGGAGCGCGTTTATGATGACCCGGGCGGCGCTACGGCCGGTTTTCGTGTCTTTGTCGACAGGCTGTGGCCGCGCGGCGAGTCTAAGGCCAAGTTTCACTATGACCTGTGGGCCAAGGATGTAACGCCATCGACGGCCTTGCGCGAATGGTACCATGCCGACCGCGACAACCGCTGGGACGAATTCGAGGACCGCTATCTCGCCGAACTGAAGGCAAATCCTGATATGCCGCAGCTTGTCGCAACGCTCAGCGCCCATCCCGACATCGTGTTGCTCACGGCAGCCCGCGACGTCGCCCACAGTCACGTCCCCATTCTAAAGCAATATCTTAGTCTACAGCTACATAAACACTAACCCAAATCTACCATTATGGCAAAAATGTTTTGTTACCAGTGCCAGGAAACGGCACGCGGCAAAGGCTGCGAAATTCAGGGTGTCTGCGGCAAAAAGCCCGAGACCTCGGCTCGCATGGACCAGCTGCTTTACATAACCCGCGGCATCGCCATCGTCAACCGGCAGTTGCGCGAAAAAGGCAATGCGTCACGCAAGGCCTCGCATTTCATCATCGACGCCCTCTTCACCACCATCACCAACGCCAACTTCGACAACGACCAGCTCGACGGCTACATCTCCTGCGGCCTCGCCATCAAGGACGAACTTGAGGGCACTGTCAAGAAGGAAGGCATGGAGCCGCCTTACATGCCCGAGGTGTCATACCACATCTCGCCCGAAAACTACGGACGCCTGGAGGTCGTGGAACACGGTGGCACCCTCGACGAGGAAATCTTCAGCGTGCTCAACGAAAAGAACGAGGACATCCGCGGCCTCAAACAGCTGGCAGTCTACGGCTGCAAGGGCATGGCTGCATACGCCCGACACGCCCTCAACCTCGGCTATGAGAGCGACGACGTCTACGAAATCATAGAAAACGCTCTGGCCGAGGTCAGCCGTCCCGACATCTCCGTCGACGAGCTGCTCTCGCTGGTGCTCAACGTAGGCAATGGCGGCGTCCTGGCCATGGCCCAGCTCGACAAGGCCAACACCACCACTTACGGTAACCCCGAAATCACCAAGGTTGATATCGGCGTGCGCAAGCGTCCCGGCATCCTCATAAGCGGACACGACCTCAAGGACCTGGAGGAACTGCTTGTGCAGTCCGAGGGAAAGGGCGTCGACATCTACACCCACTCCGAGATGCTCCCCGCACAGAGCTATCCCTTCTTCAAGAAATTCCCGCATTTCGCCGGCAACTACGGCAACGCCTGGTGGCGCCAGACCGAGGAGTTCGAGACCTTCAACGGCATGTTCCTGTTCACCTCCAACTGCATCGTGCCCGCCCGTCCCAAGACAACGTATATGGACCGCGTCTACACCACCGGCGAGGTCGGCATGCCCGGCACGCACTACATCCCCATGGGCAAGGACGGCAAGAAGGACTTCTCCGAAATCATCGCCCGCGCACAGAAATGTCCGCCGCCAACCGAGATTGAGCACGGCCAAATAGTGGCCGGTTTCGCCCACAACCAGGTACTCGCCCTCGCGCCTAGGATTCTCGAGCTCGTAAAGGCAGGCAAAATCCGCAAGTTCGTCGTCATGGGCGGATGCGACGGCCGCATGCCCTCGCGCAACTACTACACCGAGTTTGCGCAGAAGTTGCCGCACGACTGCGTCATCCTCACCTGCGGATGCGCCAAATACCGCTACAACAAACTCGACCTCGGCACCATCGACGGCGTTCCCCGCGTCCTCGACGCCGGTCAGTGCAACGACGCATATTCGCTCGTCGTGATAGCCCTCGCACTCAAGGACGCCCTCGGCCTCAAGGACGTCAACGACCTCCCCATCGTCTACAACATTGCCTGGTACGAGCAGAAGGCTGTCATCGTCCTCCTCGCCCTTCTCAGCCTCGGCATCCGCGACATCCACGCCGGCCCCACCCTCCCCGCTTTCTTCACCCCGGACATCCTCAAAGTCCTCAAAGACAAATTCAACATCGGCACCATCACCACCGTCGACCAGGACCTCGAAAATCTTATCGGCACAAAAGTGACAGCCGACAGAAGCTGTGTCAAAATATCCTAAATGTAGGGACATGCCTTTGGCATGTTTATCCAAACCGTTGGTTTTCAGGCTTAGGCGGTGTGTCAAAATAGCCTGAATGTAGGGACATGCCTTTGGCATGTTTATCCAAACCGTTGGTTTTCAGGCT
>JBJFEE010000076.1:0-12269 GCA_051890455.1 Muribaculaceae bacterium | reverse complement strand
GGTGCCAGCCCTAATTTTTCATCTGCCTCCAAAAAAGTTTAGCGGACAGTAATAATTTTGGATATTTACAGCTTCTTTTTCCTCCGATATTTCCATATTACCAACTTGGCAATTTGGACTTTTGGATATTTTTGCACTGTTCTGTTTATCCGCATGGCTTCTCAAATTACCATTTTGCCAAATTGCCATTTTACCATCCGGCATGGAAATGGATATTCCAGCCTGTTTTGCCAGATGGAAGAAAGTAGATATGGTGATTCCCGAATTACCGGAGCGGAGACATTTGTCATATTGGGATTCTGCCGCTTCCGGGGTACACCCTGTATGAAGGGAACTTAGGCGCATGAAGTAGTCACGTCCGTTCTCACCACAGCCATCCACCAATGCAAAGCCGAGTTTAACCCAGTTTTCATAGGATGGTGCGATGTCCGCACCCTGTTGTTCAATCAAGAAAACAATCCGTTCCACATCATTGACTCTATCGTTGCCACAATCGCCAGAATACACCTTATTGCATATAGGAATACAATTCTCATCTGAGCATGCTTCCCACTGCTGGGGTATAAAATGTTTCTTTGGCATAGTCTTGAAATTTTGGATGGATATAAACACTTGGATCGTATGGGAGGAAACAGGCTCTGGCTACATCACTGCCCGAAATATCAACGGGAGGAAGTCCTGTCGCTTTCAGGCAGTTTATCATGGACTTGAAGAAACGGGAGTGCTCCTAACCTTGCAGGTCAATCTCAACAATCCATTTCACTCCGTTTCCCGAAGGTGAGGTGAACATCAGGATTGTATCGAAATACTCATGCTCCAGCAACTGCTGTTTTAGCGCAGGGACATCCTCCACATGGTCAAAGTCCACACAGACCAACCCTGAATGTTGGATGAGTTGTGATGAGGAACGGGATTTGAACAGTCCTGAGAAAGTGCAGTAATCAAAGTACCGTGCCTTGAACAGTCTGGCTTCATCATGTGAGGTCATGCCACGCAACTGTTCCGTCTGTTCTTTGGCTATCGGCTCCGAGATGTAGCGGTAGGCATCAAGGATGCTGAAGGCTACATCAGGAACCGTGTTCTGGATCGGGGCACGAAAAAACGAGAATTTGTAACAGTTCTCCATGCTCACCTCCAGTCCGCTTTGTTGGGTTTACGTCTGTTAGCAGCAAGGATGGCTGCATCCTGTTCCTCATCGGTCAAAGGAACGGGATTCTTACGGTTGCACTCCAGCCATTTGTCAAGCTCGTCCTGGTAGAGGACATACCGCTTGCCGGGCTTGGTTGCAGGAATGGTGCCGTTACCCAGTTTCATATAAAGGGTACGTAGCGGTATCTTCAGATATTCCGCTGCTTCCTCCACAGACATTGGGCGGTGAGTGTTCTCCTTGCGCTGTCCGTTCTCTTTTTGCAGACTGTTGAGCATTTGTCTCATGCCGATTACTTCATCCCGAAGCTCGGCCACGACCTGCGGGAGGTCGTTGAATGTAAGTTCGTTTATCATACTTTTGAAAATTAAGTTGCGGCAAAGGAACTGAATGATATACCTGTGATACAGATTATTGATGATAATCAGCGGATAATCCTAAGATAACTGTACTATCAAGGAATAAGAAGTAAAATAGAGGGGGAAAAGGAGAGATAATTATGATTAGAAAGGTGTCATTTAGCAAGCGATGAATAACAATATGTCTCTATGGCATATAACAAAAAAAGGAAGCCCAGGTAAGCCTCCTTATATATAAATGTACATCAAAATAAAAAGTCAATGGTCAGAAATGGAATGCATAGTTGTCCGTATGCTTTGGCCTGTCAAGTTTAATGTGCCCTTCATCAGGTGAACTGGTCAGACTTCTTTCCAACGATTTAGACTCTACTTCCTTCAGTTCATTGGGGAACAGAGATTTGATGAAATTAGCCTGTACTTTCCCTGAATATCCGTTTTCAAAGCCAAGCCTTGCGGCGATATTCCAGATGAAATGCTTGAAAGAGACAGTCTTCAACTTGTCCTTGTAATCATGAATCGTTTTTAACTTGACAGGTTTGGGCTTATAGTTCGGATTGTCGCACCATGCCCGAATCTCATTGCGGAGCAGGTCGAGTTCAGTTTCCTCCATGAACGGTGCCATTGCCCTGCCGACATAATCTATGATGGGACTGACAAGTTTTTGGTGTTCTTCCTGCTTCTTGAACTCAAACTCAGCACAGTGGGCTTTGTATTCTTCGGCGGTCATCGGTTGGATGGTGACAACAGGATATTTAATCGGCTCTTTAATGTTTTTTGTCTCCACCGATTCTGTGGCATTAGGTTTCGTTTTTGACAGCCAAATCCTCATCAAATCAACAGGCAGATATTGAAACAATACCAGATACAACAGCCACAACAAGACATTACAGCCAAAGAAGGAAACTGTGTTTACAAACGTGCTCCCTGCAAAGTCATTGCCGACTTTGCAGGACAGGATGAGCGACACGGCAAGGATAGCTGTGCCGGGAAGACCATAGAAAAGGCAGGTCTCTTTGCTGATAATCGTACTCAAATTTCTCATGCTTTATAATTTTTATTGTTCGAAATTACGTCTTATTGACAGTTATTTACAGCAAAGTTACTATGGCGGTTTGGGTATATACGAAAATAGTCGCAAATAAACGCAGCAATTTATGACAAATTAATATTGGAGTATGATTTCATACTCAGAATCATACTCCAATCATTGAAAATGTGTGCTTTAGACCCTAATAAGCTATTATTCCGATTTGCGTTTTAATGTGATTCGGTTTGCCGCCTCCTTCTTCCTGCTGTCAACGCTGTCAAGATACTGCTGCCTGGTGGTGAGGTTCTTATGACCGACAAGTTCCTGTACGGTTCGGGAGTCCGTTCCAGCTTCCAGTTGCAGGGTACAATATGTATGCCGACTTGAATGGTAGGTGATATTTTTGGTGATACCTGCCGTCTTCAGCCATTGCTTGAGTGCGGTCTGTGTCATGTTGTCATTGAAACCGGGGAATACAAGCCTCTCTCTTGTGTCGCTGTCTATCAAAGCCAGTGCCTCGTCCCCGATGGGATTGTGGACAATTTGTTTTGTCTTCTGCATACGGGTGGTGATATAGAGCGTTCCGTCAGCTTCGGGCTGTATCATTTCCCATGAGAATGCCTTGACATCGCTCTTCCGCAGTCCTGTAAGGCAGGAGAAAAGGAAGGCGGTTTTCAGGACGGGGACTTCACAAGGTGTTTCCGCCAACCGTATGAGTTCTTCCGCTGACAGTCCAACTTTGTCTGTCGGAATGCTTTCGGCACGTTCCAGATATGGACATGGATTTTCCTTTATCTTCCTGTCGCGGTGGGCGGCATGGAGCGTGCCGAGAAACGCGGACCAATAGCTGGCTATGGTATTAGTGTGCAGCTTGCGCTTGGTGTGGATTACCTGATGTGTGGTGCGCAGATATTCAAGGAACTTGTTGCACAGTTCTACAGTAATTTCGGCAAAGGTACATTTGCCACCTGTAAAACGGTTGAAGTGCAGGAACGCCTGCTCATAGCGCGAGTTTTTCTTTCCGGCGTATTTCTTGAAGTAGTCAATGAAGCTGCCGTTGAGTTTGTTGCGGCGAAGAACTCGTAACGCTCATTAACAATCTCCTCGTATCTACGGCAGCGCAGCGCCTCGGCTTTCTCCGACAAACGTGCGTTGTAGTCTTTCTCGCGCTGTGTCTTCGGATGTGCATAGATGTAGATGCCGAGCGATTCATGGCGCAGCACTTTGTTGGTGGTCTCGTCACGGTAGCCGGGATAATAGTCGAGGAAGAAAGACAGCATTTTGCCGCCCTTGATTTTCCGTGTGTAAAGGTTCACGGTCTTACAGATATTACTCATAGTCTTTTCTTTTGTTATTTATGAATGTTACTTGGTGGAGACTATCTCCACGCTGCAAAGAAATTGAATGATATGCCGTTGATGGCAGTTAATGATGATAATTGACAGATAAACGTATTATCAATGGAAAAGGAACGAATTTACAGTCCTTTTGCGGCTCTTTCCGCCATTGCACGTTCTACATCGGCACGAAGCAGCAAGTTCCTAACACCCACTTTCTTCTTCTCTACGCCATGAACTTTGGTGATATGGTGGATGTTGGCTTTGGACAGTCCGTATTTCTCTGACACTTCATCTACGGTGCAATAACGCCCGTCTTCCACCAAATCAATTTGTCGCAGTTCTGCAAGTTGAGTCTTAGAATAATAGGTAATGCCATATTCCTTCTTCGTGGGAATGCTGTGGCGGTATGCGTAAGCACGGATGGCGGTAGCTTTCATGCCGAATTCCTCGAACACTTGTTCCGTGGTGAGCCATTCGGTAATAGCAGAGGTGTCAACGGTCAGCCCAAGACAGTCCTCCACATGGCTTTTGCTGTAATAGTTCTTTCCAGCAATGCGGCACATGGGTATCTGGTTACGTTTGGCTGTAGTGTAAAGCCACATCTGCTTTACTTTATAAATAGACATCACTTCCTCGCCGGAGAGGTAAGTCAAAGGCTCGTCTGAAACGGGTACGGTTTCTTGCTTCTTCTGACGCTGCTTAAGAATTGATGGTTTCGGTCGGTTGCCGAACACTACCTTATTATAAGGGTTGCCCTCCAGCATCTTCTCGATGTCAGCACGGCGGATTATTGCCATGCGGCTGCTAATGCGTGAGGCTTTCAGCTTGCCCTGTGACACGAGCTTATAAACGTACTGGCGCGAGCAGCCCATTAGGATTGCCGCCTTGGAGAAGGTGAGGTACTCCTGCTGCCTCAGTCCTATAACAGGTTCTGCTGCCTTGAGGAAATCTTCATTCCTTTTCTTTCTCTCTTTCTTTGCTTCGTCGGCGCAGCTAACGGAGCAATACTTCTGCATACCGCTGTTGGATGTAAATGTCCTGCCGCAAAATGCGCATTTCTTGGTTGTCTTCATTCTTCCCTTATTTTAATGTTTTACACTCTTTTCTGTGTATTCCATCGGGGAGTGAACGGAAGTCAACTGTTGTCATCCATTGTCAACCTGCCTAACTTTTGTTGTGCTCTTCGCATTTTGCCCAGCCTTTTGTCTCTGTCTGTGAACCGTTGTCAACCTTTGTCGCCGGACTTGAATTTTGTGGCAAAAATAAAGCCCCGTACATTCACCGCGATAGAAATACGTTACAAAATTATGCGGAAAATGTCGAAGCACCAAAAACTGACTGTGAAGTGTTAAAATTCAAATAATACAGATAATCAGCGGATTATTTGCAAGTGTTTTTCATTATATGCAGTTGGTTACACCCTTCTAAATACATATATGAAACGCTTGGTAACCAATAGAGGATACAGAATTAGGCACAACCACCGAGGTTAAGCCGGTGCAGCCCCAGAAGGCGGAGTTGCCAATAGTGGTGACGGAGTTAGGGATTGTAAGCGAGGTTAAGCCTTTGCAGCCGTCGAAGGCACAATTGCCAATCGAAGTTACCGAGTTTGGGATGGTCACCGAGGTTAAGCCGGTGCAGCCGTTGAAGGCGTAGTTGCCAATCGTGGTGACGGAGTTGGGGATTACCAAATCAGTTATTTCATTATCTCCTAAATACAAATGATGAGCATAATATAAAGGATTATGATAACTGAGAAACTCTATATTACACCATGCAGATATATCATTAATGATAACTTTTGTTAAGCCGGTGCAGTCGAAGAAGGCGTCGTTGCCAATCGTGGTGACGGAGTTGGGGATAGTCACCGAGGTTAAGCCGGTGCAGCCGGAGAAAGCACCATTGCCAATCTTAGTGACGGAGTTGGGAATTACCAAATCAGTTATTTCATCATCCTCTAAATACAAATGATGAGCATAATATAAAGGATTAGCACGATAACAAGAATAATCGAGAAACTCTATATTACACCATGCAGATATATCATTAATGATGACTTTTGTTAAGCCGGTGCAGTTGTAAAAGGCATCTTCGCCAATAGTAGTGACGGAGTTGGGGATAGTCACCGAGGTTAAGCCGGTGCAGCCTTCGAAGGCAGATTCGCCAATCTTAGTGACGGAGTTAGGGATAGTCACCGAGGTTAAGCCGGTGCTCTTGTAGAAGGCTTTGTATTCAATCGCAGTGACGGTGTAGGTGGTGCCACTATAGGTGACTTGAGAAGGGATTGCTACCGAGCCCGAGTATGAGTTGTAATTGGAATCCTTGTATGTCACCGCAACAGTTTTGTCATAGCCGCCGATTTTGATGTAATAGATGCCATCGACCGTGAAGAAGTAGGCTGAGGCTGATAGCGGGATTGCTAAGAGGATGAGGATTAACGGAATGGTCCGTGATAAGAGTTTTTTCATACGCATTATGAGTTTGGTGGCTCTCATCCTCCAATGAGCCGTTGTGGAATTGATATGAAAAAGGTGTGAGGATTGTATCTTGTTCTATCTCGTTCTTAGGTCTTGGCGATACCTTTGTAGCAGATAAAACAACAGCCCCACACCGAGAATTGCTATGTATTATGCCGGTGAGGGCATAGTATAAGCAACCGATGCAGGTGCTATTGCAATCCTATCTTCGCTACGTTTCAAACCGCCAAGTTTAAGAACGGAAGATAAAATTTCAATAACACCTTTTATTAAAAGTGTGGCTTCCACAAAGCTATCTCTATAGCCCGGACAGGAAGTCGCTGCAAAGATAGTAAAAATTTATCATAGCGCAGCAAATTTATAAATTTTTACTAACGGGAATGGCTATGATAATTTGAGAAGGGTGGGAAGATGGGGCGTTCGGGCAATGGTGGGCACAAAAACGGATATGGGAAGCGGCAACGCGATTTCAAGTCATTGATGAGCTTGAAACCGCGTTGTGATAAGTGGTGGCGGGGTGGGGAAGACGAGGTTACTTGACTCGGAAGTGGAAGGAGGTGTGCCACTCGCGGAGGATGGAGAGTGTCAGCTCGCGCTTGCTGAGATTAAAGACTTCAGACCACTGGGTGAAGCCGGTGGAGCTTTGGTCGTCGTCGGGGCCTTGCGACACCAGCTCGAGGAGGTCGCGCGCCTGGTCGGGCGTCATAATGTAGTTGTGGGCCTTGAGGACGTCGCTCAGGTGGTTGTATCGGTCCTTGCCGTGGAGCGATTTGATGCAGCCGTAGGGCGTCTGCGCCATCGATGGCGAGGCGTAGAAGTTGGTGACATAGCGATAACGGTCATCGCCGGAGAGCACCTCCATGGTGTCGGGATTGGCGGCGGTGTCGGGATTGGTGTATTCGATGATTGCGAAATCGCCCAAGGCGTCGGCCACGAAGAGGTGATAGTTGGCATCGGGGTCGTCCTTGATACTCATATTGTAGTCTTTGAGCATGCTGATGGCTTCCTTGACCGTGGCGGCGCGGTCGAGCAATAGGCGCATGGCCACGGTGGTGAAGATTTTCTTCTTGTCGGGTTGGTGCTGTTGAGTGGGTAGGCCGTCGAGCTTGAGGACGCTGACGGCGAGGCCGTCCTCGTTGATGCCATCGAGCATCAGATATGGTAGAGCCATGAGCATCGATAAGTCAGACTTGCCATCGTTGTAGAAGCCGCTGGTGTAGCCTACGAAGAGGCCGTCGGCAAAGGCCACGGCTTTCTTGCCTCCGGCGGGGGCTGTGTGGACGGCGATGAGAGGTATCATCACGCGCTGCTTGGTGACGGGATGAAAGTGGTTGAAGTCAAAGTTTCGGCCCATGATGAAGTCGCCGGAGATGGTGTCGCGGCAGGCGAAAGCGCTGCAGCCGGAGCCATAACTGATGTCGGCTGACGAGGCTTGTGGCTTGACGTCAAAGAGATGCTGCGCCACAAAGGCTTGGAGGGCGTTGACGCCGTCGATGCCGAAGTTGAGGGCCTCGTCGAGCTTATAATCCGCGGTGTAATCGACCTCGTAGATGCGGCCCTTGTTGCCCTCCAGGTCAACCAATGAGTGAATCATTTCGAGCTTGGCCTTATCTGTAATCATAGCGGCCTGATTGGTGATGGGCGCAGGGGTGGCAGAGCCATTGTCATTTGAGCATGAGGCTAACATAATTGTGGATATCATTGCGGTTAAGGGTATCATATACTACTACACTTATCGGTGACACTTCAGGCGCAGCCGCATACGCGTGGTGCGAGCTGTGTATCGCCGCAGCTGCATACGGCAAAATTACTAAATTGTTTTTAATCTGCAAGGCGTTTTCATTCTCCGTTGACCTCTAATTTGAGATATTAGCAACAATAATCGCTATTTATTATACTTATTGCACATTTTCGCCTTATCTTTGTGGTCTGATTGTGATATTTATGGTTTTTCAATATGGTAAAAAAGTCGAAGACATCAACACTTAACCGGCACGACGCCGAAAACGCACAAGGTCTGTGCCCTCCCACCCCAGTGCTAATCGCATCGTGTGGCGCGCCGTCATATTTATTTTTCCGATAACTGCTATCGGAAAAATCCGTGATAAAGGCTTTTGTATGCCTCTGGTCTGTTATACTTTTGCGGCGAAATTAAAATAACACGAAAGATTATGAGTCAACCAATGATTGTATGGTGCACAATAGTGGGAGTGCTATTGTTCACATTAGTGTTCAGAGCCATCGAGAGTTATTTCGCTATGAGGCGTCATCATGCCGGTAGTCAACACCACCATCTGGTGATTGAGGTCGGCAAAGAGAGAGATGTGTTCTTTGTGCCCGGAGATGCAGACGATGATGACAACGAAGACTGATATTGCACATGCCGAGGTCGGCGATGCTGCAATGCTCCGAGTGGCAGCATTCCTTGCCGACTATGCGTCGCTACTGATGGGGTGCGGCGCCACATGCATTCGCACGGAGAAGAATACTCGGCGCTTAGCGCATGCCTTAGGCTACGATGTTGACATATCAATTATGCCATCGCATGTGTCTGTGATGGTGTGGACCGATGATGCCTCTTTGCAGCAGATGGCGGTGCGCAAGACCGCCGGGTGCGGCATAAGCTTTCATATCAATGCGCTGCTGAGCCGCCTCAGCTGGGAGGTGGCTGACAATCATATTGATTATCAGACATCTGTCAGTCGTTTCCGCCGCATCTGCTCCACGGCGCCTACCTCTGCTATTGAGGTGTTGGTGCTCACGAGCTTTGCAAATGCCTCATTCTGCCGGCTTTTTGGCGGTGATGGGGCTGCTATGCTGATTGTCTTTTTCTCTACGCTTTTGGGCTACCGGCTCAAGCAGATAATGCTTGAGGCGCGATGCGATGTGCGACTCACCTTTCTTTGCGCCTCGTTTTTCTCCGCCACGTTCAGCGCTGCCGGGCATATATTCGGCATTGGCAGCACGCCGGAGATAGCGCTTGGCACGAGTGTGCTATATCTAATCCCCGGTGTGCCGTATATGAATGCGGTCAGCGATGTCATATATCGTCACTATTTGTGCGCTTTCAGCAGGTTTATGGATGCGGCCATCCTCACCGCATGCCTCTCGGCCGGTTTGTGCACTGGAATGCTGATATTAGGGATGAAATGGTTTTGATAATAACTGCGATATGATGTTCTACGATATACTGATTTCAATACTTCAAGACGGTTTGTTTGCAGCGATAGCGGCAATAGGTTTCTCGAGCATCAGCAATACTCCGCGGCGAGCTTACCTCACATGCGCCCTTATTGCGGCCATTGGACACTCGATACGCTATGTCTTGATGCTGCCCGGTTGGCCAGGATTGCATATCATTGCAGCGAGCGCCATAGCTTCGCTGACTGTCGGCGTGCTCGCTGTTATGATGGCTTCACGCATCAAATGCCCGGCCGAGGTGTGTTTTTTTCCGGCGCTGTTGCCTATGATTCCGGGAATGTATGCCTACCGCACGATTGAGGCGCTATTGTCATGCTTGTACTCCTCCGGTGATGCCAGTTTTGCCTATTATTTTCATCTGCTGGCATATAATGGGCTCACATGTGTTTTTATCGTTCTATGCATGGTCATCGGCGCTACTATCCCGATTTTCATTTTCAAAAAGCTATCATTTACTGCTACAAGATAACTTCTCACTTAACTCATTGCTACACTATGGAACTAAGACAGCTGCGATACTTCGCAAAAGCCGCCGAAACGCTTAATTTCTCTGACGCCGCCAAGGCTATAAACATTGCTCAAAGCTCGCTCTCGCAGCAAATCAGACAGCTCGAAGAAGAGCTTGACGAACGGCTCTTTATACGCAGCAATCATGCGATAAGCCTCACCGAAGCCGGAAAGGAACTGTTGCCGTTTGCGCTCCAAACAATCCATGATGCAGAAACATGCGTTGACCGAATTCGCGATTTGAAGAAGTTGTCGCTGGGCACGCTAAACATAGGTGTCACTTATTCGTTCAGCCCTATCTTGACGGAGACGGTCATCGCTTTTCTGAAAATATATCCGCGAATTAAGCTCAACGTAATCTATAAGCCTATGAACGAGCTTATGGAGCTGCTTGCCAAGCACGAGCTGGATTTTGTCTTAGCCTTTAAGCCTTCGCGCCAGCCTGCCGATGTGGAGTCCCACACCCTGTTTCAAAACAAGCTTGCCGCCGTTGTCGCTTCAGGCCATCCGTTGGCCGACAAGGAGAAAGTGACAATTGCCGAACTCGAAAAATACGACTTGGCCTTGCCTTCAAAAGGCCTCCAGGCGCGAAACGCTTTTGAGTGTATAGTGCACAACGACAGCCACTTCAATATATGCATTGAGTTGAACGAGGTGAATATTCTGCTAAAACTCATTCGACAGTCGCTTTTCGTCACAATCCTGGCTGAAGACTCCATCTACAACGAGCACGATGTAAAGGCGGTGCCCCTTGACGTGCCTGACAATGAAATGACAGGCTGTGTCCACATCCTCAAAGACACATATCACAAACATTCGATGAAGGAGTTTATTCGGCTCCTCAGCGAGTCTCTCGCCGTTAAGCTGAGGCAGAATTCATGGATATGACAGCTCTCGGCTTCGCTCTCATGGCGATATCTCGGATTTACTCTGCGTGAGCATCTTTAGCGCTATTTTCGAGGCCTTCGACTGAATACATTGTCGCAATTTGAGATAATGGCGTGTTATGCTTAAAAAAGCATAAAAGCGGCGTCGTAAATGCAAATTTTTTTGTACCTTTGCACGCAATAAAACATAAACGTTACACACACTACTATGTCATTTATTGCAGATAGAGTCAAGATGGACGGTCTCACATTTGACGACGTCCTGCTAATCCCCGCTTACTCAGAAGTCCTCCCCCGTCAAGTAGAATTGCGCACGCGCTTTTCGCGCAATATTACGCTGAATGTGCCTATCGTGTCAGCGGCTATGGACACGGTGACCGAGTCGGCGCTTGCCATCGCGATAGCCCGCGAGGGCGGCATCGGCGTGATACACAAAAACATGCCTATCGAGGAGCAGGCACGCCAGGTGCATGCCGTGAAGCGCGCCGAGAATGGTATGATTTATGACCCGGTGACGATACGTCGGGGCGCCACGGTGCGCGATGCCTTGCGCATGATGGAGGAATATCACATCGGCGGCATCCCCGTGGTCGATGACGGCGGCTCGTTGGTGGGCATCGTGACCAACCGCGACCTGCGCTTTGAGCGCGACCTGGACCGTCTCGTCGATGAGGTGATGACATCAGAAAACCTGATTACCACCAACCAATCGACCAACCTCGAGGAAGCAGCCGACATACTGCAACGCCACAAGATAGAGAAGCTGCCGGTGGTGGATAACGACGGCAAGCTTGTGGGCTTGGTGACATACAAAGATATCACGAAGGCTAAGGATAAGCCCAATGCGTGCAAAGATGCGCTGGGACGCCTGCGCGTGGCTGCCGGCGTAGGCGTCACGCCCGACTCGATGCAGCGCGTAGATGCGCTGGTTGCTGCCGGCGTAGATGCCATAGTCATCGATACCGCACACGGCCACTCGCGCGGCGTGATTGGTGTGCTCCGCGCTGTCAAGGAGAAATATCCCCACATTGATGTGGTGGTAGGTAACATTGCTACGGGCGAGGCCGCCAAATTCCTGGTAGAGAATGGCGCCGACGGCGTGAAGGTGGGCATAGGCCCGGGCTCAATCTGCACCACGCGCATCATCGCCGGCGTGGGTGTGCCCCAGCTGTCGGCCGTCTATGACGTGGCAAAAGCACTTGCTGACACCGATGTGCCCCTGATAGCCGATGGCGGCATCCGCTACTCCGGCGATATCGTCAAGGCTCTCGCTGCCGGTGCTCACTCGGCGATGCTCGGCGGCATGCTCGCCGGCGTCGAGGAG
>JBJFEE010000075.1:0-1901 GCA_051890455.1 Muribaculaceae bacterium | reverse complement strand
TAAGGTCGCGCTTCATCTGCTTAATGTAGTTCTCGCCGAGAAGCTGCAAGTTCTCAATCGAGGAATACTCGCGGTAGTAGACCGCGACGGAGCGCATCTTATTGAGGTCGCGGTCAAGGCGACGGAGGTAGCCTTTGAGATACGGAGGCACCGGCTTCCCCGAAGCGTTAAGGGCGCGTATGCGCTCCTTCGTCCTCCAAATCTCATAGACCGTGGCCTCGATAGTCTTGATAAGCTCCACGTCCATCTTGTCGCGGTAGTGCAAGAACCAACTGCCCTTTTGTGTCTGCGGCATATCGCTCAATATCATAATTGAGTGATTACAGGAGTGCTTGCCAAAGTGCGACTTGATGCCGCCGTTGGCCGGGAGTGTTTCATCTTTGAGCTTGGCGTAGTCGATGAACTTGGCCTCGTCCACGAGAAGCCAAGAGAGCGTAAGCGAGTTCGAAGAGCCGGGCCTATCCTGGGATATGATAATAGCCACGCTGCCGTTATAGAACGATATGACGTGTTCATAATCGTGCGGCGGCGTGATAGGCTTGCGAAAAGATTTGGGCGGTTTCTTGCCGACCACATAGTGTATGCCCTCGATGAAGCCCCATCGCTTCCACGCGGCGAGCAAGCCCGGAATTGTGTTAGTCAATCCGTGCTTGAAGGTCGGCACAACGATGCCGCCTGTCGAGCCGGGCATACGCTGCATATTGCGAAGCACGAAAGGCGCGGCGATTGAGTCGGTCTTGCCGGTACGGCGACCGGCCACAATAACGGTGGTGTTGGCACCGATAAGTTGTGTCAATCGCTGCGGCTTGTTGAAATAAACTTGTTTAGGCTGTGGGGTGTTCATAGAGTGCAAGGCATGTGGAAAATACCTGATGGTCGGATACAATGACCCAAAAGCGGCTCTCAATCCTGAGGGTCGCTTTCGTCGTTAAATTCAGTCTGTTTCGGGTCCGGGAACAGAGTATCAAATTCGAGGTCGTATTCCTCAAACTCGACATCCTCGATGTCGATAGTTTCCTTTCGGTATTTCTCAATCATCGACGAGATTTTCTCGGCGATGTTGGGAATAGGCTCGATGCCGAGGACACGCGGATCATCGGTAGCCGTGAAAGGCTGAACGAGAATTTGGTCGAGCGGAATAGCCTGCTCGTCTTCGAGGTCCACGCGGTTGAGCTTGCCGTAGGCGGTAGCGGCGCGTTCCATCGTCTTGCTATCCTTTCGCTTCTCCGCCATCTTATAAGTGGCAATGAGCATTTCATTGGTGCGCCAACGGTGGAAGTCGCGAGAAGCGGAGCCGAGCATCGGCAGCAGCGACTTCACCACGGCAAGGTCGGAATACGCCGTTGTGCGGTGTATTCCGTGGCGTTGGCACACTTCGGCGACAAACTCGCGGTCGGTGCCGTCGGGATTGGCGATGAACCAGTTATACATTTCGCGCACACGAAGCACCTTATCCACAAGAGCTTGTGGATAGCGTTCGCGCAGTTCGACCTCTTTTGTAAAGAGTTCGGCGCGGCAAACTTCGATGGCATTTGGGTAACTCATGGCGGCTACTCGTCATCCTCCATGTCGAGAAGATTGCGGTGAGCGTTCTCGATAGCGAGCGGCGAGCCGACCTGTGCAAGCATCATTTCCTGGGAATGAAGCTTGACCTTTGAGGCGGCTTTGCCACGGCGGTAAGCCTTGCTAACGTCGGTGCCTCGGTCAGCGATATCGGCACGAAGAACATCAGCCGGGATGTCGAGTATCACGGCGATGTCGGAAATTTTGAGGTAGATTGAGGCATACTTCTCAATCTGGGTTAACTCTGTCTCGGAATAGGTCATGGAGGGGTACGCTGTGATTTGTTATTAAATCGTTGACTTGGTCGTAGAGATTTGCAAAAATCTCCGGCGAAGTCG
>JBJFEE010000074.1:0-12923 GCA_051890455.1 Muribaculaceae bacterium | reverse complement strand
GGAATTGGCGCGGTAAATGGCACCGAGCCTTGTC
This sequence comes from Muribaculaceae bacterium, assembly GCA_051890455.1. Taxonomy (GTDB): domain Bacteria; phylum Bacteroidota; class Bacteroidia; order Bacteroidales; family Muribaculaceae; genus CAG-873. The sequence continues at coordinate 12,889 of JBJFEE010000074.1, read as the reverse complement.
GACAGCTCGCGCGACGGATTTGACAGGACTATCCCGGCGGCCTCTTCCGGCGTCTTTGTCACGGCTATGGCCACCGAGTACATGTCCGGACCTTTGCGGGACGCGCACGCAAGGAGCGAGTCGGCGCCCTCGGGGTCTTCGGCAAGGTCCTCCCGGAGTGCTTTCAGCTCGTCCGGATTTGCGCGGGCGCCTTCGAGACGCGACATGTACGGGCCGTCGCCTCCGGAGCACGATACAACCGCGCCCGTAAGTGCCGAAGCCATCAGTAAACATGCCGCAAAGAAATTTTTCATGCTATTCTTCGTTTTTCAGTTGTCAAAGTTAGTTAATTAGCGGCAAACTCTCAAACAAATTTTGTACTTTCGCTTAAAAAGACAACGCTACACAAAATCGGGCGATGCCGGTGTGTCCGGACAGGCCCTTTCAGAACGATATAATGAAACTCAGACATGTTTTTGCGACAGCTTTTCTGCTGTTTTCCTCAATAGTTTACGCAAGGATTGACCTCGGTGCCGGCCGTCAGGCTACGGTGGGTGCATATATTTACGACCTGCGCTCGGACAAAGTCGTGCTTGCCGACAACGCCGATGTGGCCATGACACCGGCTTCGGTGGTGAAATCGTTCACGACGGCCTCTGCCCTGCAGAATCTCGGCAAGGACTGGCGTTTCGAGACGCGCGTGACTCTTACCGGCAAGCGCGGCGGCAACGGCGCCTGGAACGGCGACCTTGTAATAATCCCATCCGGTGACCCGACCCTCGAGAGCGATGAACCGGCAGGAACAAAGGGACTTTGCGGCGAGGTTGCCGAAGCGCTGAAGACCATGGGCGTGTCGAAAATCAACGGCAGCATCATCGTTGCCGACACCGTCCCCGACCAGGGCCAGGCGCCCGACTGGGAGAACGAGGATACGCCATATCCATACGGCGCCGGATGGTTCAACCTCAACTGGAACGACAACACATTCACTATCTGGCCTAATTCCGGCGTCACCAAACCCCACGTTCCCGGGCTTGATGTCGTGCGCGTGACACGACGTTACCGCGGCGTCGACCGTGGCGCCGGTTCGGAGCGTCTGTATGTTTTCAGCCCGAGGGCAGGCAAGAAAGGCAAGGGCAGGAAAGGACGGTGCAGAAGCGGCACTGGCGATGCCAACTGGGCAGTGAAGACAACGATGCCCTTCCCGTACAAGGCCTTTGTCTATGCTCTGCGCGAACAGCTTAAGACCGACGGCATAACGGTCGCTGACCGCAAGTCAAAGGATTTGACCGATATAGACGAACTCCTGCAATCAAAGCTGACGCCGGTGGTCTCGCATTATTCGCTGCCTCTCTCCGATATAATGCGTGACCTGATGCACCGCTCGGACAATACATTTGCCGAGGGCGTGCTGAGGGCGCAGGCCCGCGGCGCCTCGCGCGACTCGGCAATCTCGTGCGAGATGCGTCTGTGGCGCGACAACGGCCTGGACCTCGACGGCCAGCTGTTCAAGGACGGCAGCGGGCTGTCGCGTACGACAAGCGTGTCGCCACATTTCATCGGCAACGTCCTGCAATACATGGCCCAGTCGGACTATCGCGACGATTACGTCAGCCTCTTTGCCCGCGCCGGACAGGACGGCACGTTGAAAAATCTGCTCAAAGACACGCCCCTGACGGGCCGTCTCGCCCTCAAGAGCGGTTCGATGAGCGGTGTGCGCTGCTATGCCGGATATCTGCTGGACGAAAACGAGCATCCGTCGCATGTGGTCGTGCTCTTTGTCAACCGCTATTCGTGCTCCGGCGCCAGCCTGCGCAGGTCAATAGAAAACTTTATGCTGGATACATTTGCACCGTTTTTGAATAAAAGAAACTAACACCCTATATTAAATGGAAGAAAACTATATGGCGGAGATGAAACGGCTTGCCGAGCTCTGCGTCAAAATGGAAGGCGTATGCCTGGTCCTGGCAGAAAGGGAGGATGAGGTTGCCCGTCACCTCCTTGCCGGTTATCGTGCCGAATTTAATCGCCTCGCCGCAAATATTTTCGTTGATGATGCCTCGGATGCCACTCCCGGAGATGCCGGCGAGGCAGACGGTATGACTGACTACGAAATGGATCAGGAGGCCGCCGTCCTTGCCGAATTTATCGAAACGGTTCTTGACTCCGATGATGAAGAAGTTCCCGCAGTAGCTCCCGTAGAAGAGCCCGTTGCTGAGCCTGAAGCCACGGAGGAAGAGCCCTTGGTGACCGGGCAACCCGATACGGAGGTTGTGGAAGAGGTCAGTCAGACGAAAGCTGATGCCGAAACCGAGCCGGAGGCTGAGCCTGAACAGCCCGGGGAAGCACAGCAGTCCGAGGCCAAGTCTGACCTGCGCGTGGACGAGATGCTGAGCCGTCGCGAGGCTCGCGAACTGCGCAAGGCGTTTACTCTTAACGACAAATTCCGTTTCCGCCGCGAACTCTTCAATAACGACAATGACAAATTCCGCGAGACCCTTGAGCGCATCGAAAAGATGCACAGCAACGAGGAGGCCGTGGCCTACATGACCGGCGAGCTGGGCTGGAACCTGGAAGACGAGGCGCCCTCCGATTTCGCCGCAACCGTCGCAAACCATTTTGCCGGATTTTGAACATCATGACATAGCAATATGAAAACCAACAAAAACGCCGTCCCTGTCGCCGGTGATATGACTCCGGAGGCTTCCGCCGACATTGTATCGCTTGTCACCGAGGCTGCCGGAGCGGGTACGCTGTACATCGTACCGACGCCGGTGGGCAATCTCGATGACATGACACCGCGTGCAGTGTCAGTGCTCAAGTCGGTGTCGCTGATACTTGCCGAGGACACTCGCACCAGCGCGGGCCTCATGCGTCATTTCGGCATAGAGACACCGATGTCGAGCCACCACAAGTTCAACGAGCATACTGCCTGCGTGCGCGTGATTGAACGGCTGCTGGGAGGCGAGGACATCGCGCTGGTGTCGGACGCCGGAACTCCGGGAATTTCAGACCCCGGCTTCCTGCTCTCGCGGGAATGCCGCCGAAACGGTGTGCGCGTGGTGACTTTGCCGGGAGCGACGGCGATGGTGCCGGCGCTGGTCGACTCGGGTCTGCCGTGCGAGCGTTTTTTCTTCGAAGGCTTTCTTCCGCTCAAAAAGGGACGTGCTACGCGCCTGCAGGAGCTTGCCGCGATGCCTGTGTCGGTGGTGATATACGAGTCGCCGCTACGCGTGGCACGCACCCTGTCTCAGCTTGCCGAGGTGTGCGGCCCTGACCGCGAGGCCTCGGTGTCACGCGAGATTTCCAAACTGTACGAGAACACTCAGCGCGGAACACTCTCGGGCCTGGCTGCTTATTTCGCCGAAAACCCTCCGAGGGGCGAGATTGTTATTGTTGTAGGTCCGGCTAAGGATTTGCAGCCGGCAAAAGTACACAAAAACAAATATAAGGACGATTAATTTCCCGATTACACCATTTAAATTTTGAATAGAAAACATAACTAACGCATTATGAAAAACTTATCCAAACTTGTGATGATGTCGGCCTTGTGCCTGGCACTTTCAACATCTTGCTCGAAGAGCAAGCCTCTTGCTCCTGCCGCCGGTGCGGAGCAGACCGATGTCTCCGACGCCTCGCGCGCAGAACTTGAGCAGGCTATCGCCGACCGCGACCAACTCATCTTGCTGACTTCGGACATCCAGCAAAGCCTCAATGAGATTTCGGAGCTCGAGAACATGGCCGCCATCGACGGCTCGGAGCTGCCCGACCAGCGCAATCAGATCCGTGCCCGCGTGGAGGGCTTGCGCCTTCTGCTCGACCAGCGCCGCAACCAGATTGATTCGCTCGAGCGCGTGCTGTCAAAGTCGAAACTCTACAACTCAGGCATGGAAAAGACCATCAAAGGCCTTCGCGCCCAGGTTGACCAGCAGGCAGCCGAGATTACTCGTCTCAATAACGAACTTGGCGAGGCCCGCAATACCATCGCCTCGCAGAGCACTCAGATTGACTCGCTGAATACCACAGTCCAGAACGTCAGCGGCGAACGTGACGCTGCCGTCAGGGAGACGGTAGACCTGGCCAACGAGCTGAACACATGCTATGTATGTGTGGGCAGCAGCAAGGAGCTTAAGGCACACAAAGTCCTGGAGTCGGGCTTCCTGCGCAAGACCAAGATTATGGCCGGTGATTTCGACCAGAGCTTCTTCAGCAAGAAGGACAAGCGCACCCTTACGACACTGGCTCTCCATTCCAGGAAGGCCGAGGTGCTCACCAAACAGCCTAAAGGTTCGTATGTCATTGAGGACGTCAACGGCAAGAAGGTCCTGAAGATTACCAACCCCGAAAGGTTCTGGAGCCTGACCAACTACCTCGTCGTCAAGATTGACTGACAGCATAGCGTCAAAATAATAAAACGGGCATTCCCGGCAGCCGGGAATGCCCGTTTTGTGTTAGACGGGAGAGGATGGCGCGACAACGCCGTGTCCGGACGGTCAGACGGCCAGCGACTGATGGTCGTCTTTTTTGGCGGCTGCCGGCTCGGCGGAAGCACCGCTCTTGCGCGTATGCTTGGCGGGCAGGAAGTCGTTGTCGTTGGTCCATTCGGTGAGCACTGTGCCGAACAGCTTTGAATAGTCATCGAAGAAGTTGTGGTTGAGGATGCAGCTGATTCGCATCAGCAGTGCGGTGTCGATGCTCTGACGCGAGAAAATGTCGTAGATGTTCGTGCGGTCGCAGTGCAGAAGGCGGGCAAACCAGGTTACTGTGCACGAACGAGGCAGCTTGTCAAATTCCCTCTTGATAAGCTCGCCAATGTGAACGTGTTTAGGCTGGGTCATAAAGGTCTATTTTAGGATAATGATTTTGATATCTTTGTTTAGTTTGTCGGGACCTTGGTATTATTTGTCGGATTTTTGGTAGGGCAGGTTATTTATCAGGGCCATATTTTCGCCATATCGGCACAAACACTATAATCGCGGAGGCTACTACGGCAAAGATGGTGAAGAAGTTGATGACCGCATGTGTGAGGATGTATATGGCCAATAGCAACCAAAGCAGGCCTATGATTACAATCCTGAATATGTTCTCTGTTTTTATCTTCTTTGCCATGGCGGTGGTCCGACGGGGCGTCTGTTTAGCTTTTGGTGTCAAAATTACAACTATTTGTTAGTTCTTACAAACAACTGATTAAAAATATTTTATAAAAACGGCCATTGGGAAAAATTTTCTAACAAAATACCGCCCTAAGTTGACGGTTTTGGCTTCTGACCTTTGTAAAAACGCAGACCGGCCTGCCGTGTGGCAGGTCAGTCTGCGTTTTCAGGCGGGAGGCATGGAGGCCTCGGGCTCTGATTGCGTAAGTTGAAGGGTCGGTTACTTCAGGGCGTCCTTAACGGCGTCGTTGGGTACCATCTCTTCTTTGAAGATGTAAGCGCCGGTTTTGGGCGACTTGACCATCTTGATTACTTTGCTGTATGTGCGGCCTTCACCTTTCTGGAGCGAGGCGACGGTTTTCTTTGCCATATCTCAGGGGGTGATTATTTGATTTCCTTATGAACGGTTACACGCTTAAGGATGGGGTTATACTTCTTAAGTTCGAGACGCTCGGTGGTGTTCTTGCGGTTTTTGGTGGTGATGTAACGCGATGTTCCGGGCATACCGCTTGCCTTGTGCTCAGTGCACTCGAGGATTACCTGTACGCGATTACCTTTAGCTTTCTTTGCCATAGTAGCTATTGTATCTTAGAATCCTATTACTTTGATGTCCTTGTCTGTTAAGTAGCCTTTTTCGGCAGCCTGCATCATTGCGGCGTTAAGGCCAATTTTGTTGATGGTGCGGAGACCCGAAGCCGATACGGTGAGGGTAATCCAGATACCCTGCTCAACCCAGTAGAACTTCTTGTTGAACAGATTGACGTTGAATTTGCGTTTGGTGCGGCGCTTCGAGTGGGAAACATTGTTGCCCGTGATTGCTTTTTTGCCGGTGATCTGACAAATTTTTGACATGGCTGTTAATTGTTACTTTTTAATTCATAAAAACGTGGTCCGGTGGCCGCCATCTCGTCTCATATCGCGCATCAGTGCATCATTTCTGAAACGCTTTTAAGGATGAGCCACAAAACGTTTGCAAAGTAAGCAATTTTTTGTGAGACAGACAAATATTTTAAGATGTTTTTTTTTAAGAGCGGAGCGTTTTGAGGGTTAAATGTCAAGGATGTTTGGGATGTCAAGGATGTTTTGGATGTGCGGGATGTTAAAAGTTAAGGATGTCCGGGATGTGCGGGATGCTTGGGATGTCGTTTTACATCCGTAGCATCCTGCACATCCAAAACATCCTTAATATCCAAAACATTAAAGATATCCAGCCGGCAGGGACCGCTTGTCGCCTCAGTCGATGGCTTTGCGGGCAAGATGGCCGGCGATGACACGCCAGCAGACGACGGCAAGCAGGGCTCCGATGACGGGACCTACCACCATAATCCAGAAATCACCCCAGGCATCGGGGCTGAATACGGCGGGACCGAAGCTGCGGGCAGGGTTGACCGAGCAGTTGTCGACGGGAATGCCCACGATGTTGACCAGGCCGAGAGCAAGACCGATGGCGAGGCCGGCGAATTTGCCGAAGCCGTGATGGTCGTCGGTGGCGCCGAGGACGACGAGGACAAAGAAGAAGGTGAGCAGGGCCTCGCTCATCAGTGCCATAGGCGTCGTGGCGCCTTTCTGGAGGACGTTTGTGGCAAGGTTGTTGGCTCCGGTGATGCCTCCGAAGTTAAAGTCGGGAGCGCTCTGCATGAACCAGTACAGGAAACCGGCGCCGACGGCGGCTCCGAAGAGCTGGAAGATGATGTAGGCCACGCAGTCAAGGCCTTTCATGCGTCCCGAAAGGTACATGGCCAGCGAGACGGCGGGATTGACGTGGCATCCCGAGATGTTGCCGATGCAGTAGCAGAGGCATACGAGCACGAGGCCGAAGCAGAGGCCTATGCCCAGGCCGCCGATGGACGGGCCGGCGAGTACGGCACTGCCGCAGGCCAGAATAACCAGAAACATTGTGCCGATACCTTCGGAGATGTATTTGCGGAAAGAATACATATTAAGGATGTGTGTTTAGTTAGGAATTTCCGAGTTCTTGAAATCGTTGTCCGATGGATTTATCGAAACGTTTAACGGTTGGGACCGACCTCTTTTAGCTTAAAACACGGCAGATATTCAAAAGGTTTGGAAAAAACAGCAGCGGTGCTCCGATTATCCGGAGCACCGCTGAACGCTTATCGTTTATGGAACTTAAACCGATTTTTGGGAGAACAGCCGCTTGTACCAGGGTTTCTTCTTGTGGTGATGGTGCGAATGGTGGCCGTTCTTGTTGTTGCCGTAGCCGTAGCCGTACGAGTTCTTCGAGTAGTAACCGTAAACGCCGTAGCGGCGGTAGATGTACGATGTGCTGGAAACGTTGACGTCGTTGACGACGATGTAGGGGTGGGCGAGGCGGCCCGACTGCTTGGCCTCATGGAGTACTCTCAGTCCCTTGGGCGTGGACATTCCGGCGCGGGTGACGTAAATCTGCACGTCGGTGAGGGGGGAGATGAGCAGGGTATCCGAGACAAGGCCGATGGGAGCCGAGTCGACGATGACGTAGTCGTAGTCGCGTCTCAGTATGTCGAACATGCGGCCGGCCGTATCGTTGAGCAGGAGCTCGTTGGGGTTGGGGGGTACCGGGCCTGCGGGCAGGATGTACATGTTGGGGTTGAACTGCGACTGATGTATCAGCGAGGCCAGGTCCTGCGTCTGTCCCGACAGGTATGTGGTGACGCCGCTCGAGTTGTTGAGTCCGCAGAGGTAGGCCAGTACGGGACGGCGGATGTCAAGGCCGACGACGATGACACGCTTGCCTGTGAGGGCGTATGTCATGGCCAGATTGACGGCGATGAATGTCTTGCCCTCGCCCGAAACCGATGACGTAATCAGGATGACCTTGCGGTCGCCCGTTCCGCGTGTGAAGTTGATGTTGTTTCGCAGCAGTCGGAACAGCTCGGCGATGGAGGTGGAGACGTTCTCGCCCACGACGACGGAGCTGTCGCCGCTGTCGCGGCAGATTTCGCCGATGACGGGAATGTCGGTGAGGCGTACAAGCTCATCCTTGTCGTTGAAGGTGGGGAAGATGAGCCGTCTGAAAAGGATAATCAGTGCGGGGAGCAGCAGGCCTATCAGCAGTCCGGACAGCAGATAGATGATGCGGATGGGGCTGACGAGGTCGCCGCCGCTGGGGTTGTCGATAAACTGTGCGGTAGGGGTGGCCAGCGTTTTCTGCAGGGCTATTTCCTCGCGTTTCTGAAGGAGGAAGGTGTATATGTTGACCTTTACCTGCTGCTCGCGGAAGATTTCGTTGAGGCCCTTGTCGATTGTAGGCTGAGCCGAAAGAGTGCCGGTGCTGCGGCTGCTGAGCGACTGCACGCTGTTGCGGCGGGCCTGGGCTTCGCGCTGTGCGGCTGAGATGTTGCTGACAATCTGCGACTTCTGACGGTTGAGGTCGGTCTGCATCTTCTCAATCAGAGGATGTGCCTCGCCCTTTGTCTCGAGGGCGCGCTGGTAGTTGGCGACGGTCTGGTTGTATTGCTGGATGCTTGCGGTGAGGTCGGCGTTGTTGGAAATCTCGGGCAGCATCGAGTACGAATCCTGGCGGTTGACGGTGGAGGCAAGGTCCTTCAGCATCGTGCGCTCGGCGTCAATCGAGGCAATCTGACTTGTGGCGTTGCTCTGCTCGCTGAGTGCCATGCCTGTCTGAGCCTCGAGGTCGGCGATGTTGTGGGCCTCGCGGTATTCGCGCAGGCGGTTCTCTACGTCGCGCAGCTCGCCGTTGATCATCATCAGGCGGTCGAGGATGAATGCCTCGGTCTGGATGGCCGACTTGTTTTTGTCCTCGATCATCTGGCGGTTGTAGAAATCTATAAGCACCTCAAGGACGTCGCGGCCCTCATCGGGATTTTCTGTCGTTATGCTGAGCGAGAGAATTGATGTCGAATTTTTTGCAAAACCCATCGACAGCGTTGAGGAAAGGATGCCGGCGACTGTCGAAGGCTTGCGGATGACGACTTTTTCAGTGCCGTTCATCTTGGCGGTGAAAGGCGAGGCCGTCAGTGTGAGCACGCCTTGCGCGGTCTTTATCTGTGCCGGCAGTTTGGTGACTTTCACGGTCTGTTTTTCCGAGTCACTTTCGTTATAGGCCTTTGTGGATACCTTATAGCCTTTGCCGTCTTTTTCGATGGTGACGACAAGCGGTGTCTTGAGGTTGTTGAGGCTCAGCGAGTCAAGCTGAACCAAGACGGCAGAGTTGCGGTAGACGGGTATGTCGCGCACATGGCCGATGTCATAGTAAGAATAGGCCAGCCCGAGCGAGTCGACAATCTTGATGAGGTTGTTCTTTGAACGAAGCAGCTCGATTTCCGTCTCGTCGATGAACGGCATCATGTTGTCGCCGTTCTGATTGGCCGAAATGCCGAGGGCGGATTCCGACTCTGCCATTTTCTGCTCGTCGTTGAGATAGATTGAGGCTTTGACTTCGTATACCGGGATAATGGTCGAAACATAGTAATATGCTATCGCCAGGCCGAGGACGCCGCATAGCAGAAACCATTTCCAGGCCGACAGATATGCCAGGAAAAGGCCTGTGACATCGAAAAGCGCTGGTTCTTTGTGTTCAGTCTCTTCGATTTCCGGGATGTTGTCTATATCGTCTTTTGACATCGTGTGGGGTTGTTTGGCTGATTGGGTGATATCGGGCGGACTGGCCTGTCTGACCCGATGTCGGTCGGGCAGGGGTGTTATGTGTCCTAATATATTTTCAGTGACCTAATATATTAATGTGTGGCGCGGATGCTGTGCCGCCGGTCAGTTTTTGTCGGTGAGGTTGATGATGCCTACTACGAGAGCGGATACCGACGAGATGCCGCCGACGATGGAGATTGCTGTCTGCCATCCCTGGTGCATCTGCCAGGATTTCGCTTTGGCCGAGCGGTTGGGCTCGACATAGATGAAGTCGTTCTGGTGCAGGTTGAAATAGGGCGAGAGCAGCAGATTGCGGTCGTTGAGGTTGAGGCGCTGCACCTCGCGTGTGCCGTCGGGGTTGTTGCGGATAAGCATGACGTTTTCGCGTTCGCCCATGATGTCGAGGTCACCGGCCATTGCCAGGGCCTCGAGGATGTTCATGCGTTCGTTTTTGGAGACGTAGACGCCGGGATTGTTGACCTGGCCGAGCACCGTCACCTTGAAGTTCATAAGTCGCACCTCTACCGAGGGCTTGATTTTGACGTATTTGGGATATATTTCGGCAATAATCTGGTTGGCGAGCTGCTCCTTGGTGAGGCCGGCCACCTTGATGCGGCCCAGGATGGGAATCTCGATGTCGCCGTCGGTGCCGACGAGGTAGAATTCCGTGGATGCCTCGGGAGTGTTGTTGGTGGAGCTGCTGCTGAGGTTTGTCGAGCCTATGTCACCGGTGGCGGTGATGTACTGGCCTTTGTTGAAGGGAGCGACAGCGGCCTGGTCGGCCGAGAAGACGCGGATGTTGAGCAGGTCGCCGGGGCCGAGGATAGGGTCGGTGACGGCGGGGAGCTGGTTGAGTACCGAAGCGGGAATGTTTTCGGCTTCGGGCATATATGCGACTTTGGAGGGAGCGTGACAGGATGTCAGTAATACAGCCATGCAGCCTATTATCAGACAATTACGTTGTTTCATGAATTGCGTGCGGATAGATTGGTTTCAACTTTTTTGTCTATGGCGCGACAGAGATGCGGATTTTGTAGGTTCTTCCCGCTGTCGGGGCTTTCGCGCAAATAGTAAATTTCACGCAAATATACAGATAAAAAAGCACTCGGGCAAAAATTTTTAAACCAATGTACGCGTAGTGTGAAAAATAGCTAATCGGGTGGTGTGTTCGGATTAAAAATTGTGAAATTTCCAATTGTTTTTTGTACCTTTGCCCTCGATTATGCGCGGAAGACACTGTCTGTTCCGCTGATTCGGCATTATATGCCGGGCATGCGGCGTGTGCCTTTTTGCGCGGTAAGACATGAATTTATCAATAATTTAAAATATCAAGTATGAGCTTAAACATCATTGTGCTTGCCAAGCAGGTGCCCGACACCCGCAACGTAGGCAAGGATGCTATGAAGGCAGACGGCACCATCAACCGCGCTGCCCTGCCGGCCATCTTCAATCCCGAGGACCTCAACGCCCTCGAACAGGCACTCCGCATCAAAGACGCCAATCCCGGTTCGACGGTGACACTGCTGACCATGGGTCTGCCCCGTGCCGCCGAAATCATCCGTGAGGCAATGTACCGCGGTGCCGACGGCGGCATCGTCCTCACCGACCGTGTATTAGGCGGTGCCGACACACTGGCGACATCCTATTCGCTGGCCCAGGCCGTGCGCAAGTTCGGCAACTACGACATCATCCTCGGCGGCCGCCAGGCCATTGACGGCGACACCGCCCAGGTTGGCCCCCAGATTGCCGAGAAACTCGGTCTTCCCCAGATAACATACGCCGAGGAAATCGTTGACATCAAGGGCGGCAAGGTTACAGTACGCCGCCGCCTCGAAAACGGCGTGGAGACCGTCAAGGCTCCTCTGCCCTGCGTGGTTACCGTCAACGGCAGCGCCGCCGAGTGCCGTCCCCGCAACGCACAGCGCGTGATGAAATTTAAATACGCCGCCTCGCCCAGCGAGCGCGCCAAGATGACCGAGGAGCAGCAGGCTTTGTACGAGAGCCGTCCCTACCTCAAGCTGCATGAATGGGGCGCCGCCTTCGTCGAGGCCGACCCTGAGCAGATTGGTCTGGCAGGCTCGCCCACAAAGGTGAAAGCCATCGAGAACGTCGTTTTCACCGCCAAGGAGAGCGCCTGCATCGACGGCGCCAACGACGGCCAGATCGAGGACCTCATCAAGGACCTCATCGTCAACCACACCATCGGATAAACCACTTTACCAACAACCGTACGAAATACAATAAACGTTATGGCCGAAAAAGATCAGAACAACCTTATAGTATATTGTGAGTATGACGAAGGCAAAGTGGCCGACGTCAGCCTTGAACTGCTCACCAAGGGCCGTGTGCTGGCCAACAAACTGGGCTGCAAGCTCGAAGCGCTCGTCATCGGCGACAAGCTCGACGGCATCGAGAAACAGCTCTTCCCATACGGCGCCGACGTGGTGTACAAAGTAGAGGACAAGCGCCTCTATCCCTACACCAGCAATCCCCATGCCGCCGTACTCATCAACCTCTTCAAGCAGATTAGGCCCCAGGTTTGCCTGATGGGCGCCACCTGCATAGGCCGCGACCTCGGTCCCCGCGTGTCGTCGTGCCTCCACAGCGGTCTGACAGCAGACTGCACCGCTCTTGAAATCGGCAACCACACCGACCCCAAGACCGGCAAGGACTATCAGGACCTCCTTTACCAGATTCGTCCTGCCTTCGGCGGCAACATCGTCGCCACCATCGTCAACCCCGAGTGCCGTCCTCAGATGGCTACCGTGCGCGAGGGCGTGATGAAGAAGGAGATCTTCGACCCCAACCACAAGGGTACCGCCGTCAGCCTCAAGGCAAAAGACTATGTCAAGGACGAGGATTTCGTCGTCGAGATTATCGACCGCGCTATCACCAAGAGCAAAATCAACATCAAGAACTCGCCCATCATCGTAGCCGGCGGCTATGGCGTAGGCTCGAAGGAGAACTTCGAACTGCTCCATGACCTCGCCCGCACTCTCGGTGGCGAAGTCGGCGCCAGCCGCGCCGCCGTTGACGCCGGTTTTACCGAGCATGAGCGTCAGATTGGCCAGACCGGCGTGACAGTGCGCCCCAAACTCTATATCGCTTGCGGTATCTCCGGTCAGATTCAGCACATCGCCGGTATGCAG
>JBJFEE010000073.1:0-13551 GCA_051890455.1 Muribaculaceae bacterium | reverse complement strand
CGCTACTTCAAGGGCGTCATCGAGAGCGCAGTCGTGGGCGTGCGCAAGCCCGACCCCGCCATCTTCATGCTCGGCGTGGTGGCCCTCGGCCTCAAGCCCGAGGAAGTGCTCGTTGTCGGCGACAGCCTGCGCAAGGACATCCTCCCCGCCCGCTCAATCGGCTGCCACACCGCCTGGATCAAAGGCCGCGGCTGGGACGCCGCCGAAGACGCCGCCGCCGACCCCGCCCAAATCCCCGGCCTGTCCGCACTGACCGCCGGCCTGTGAGGGAGCGGAGCCCTAAAACCCTTAAAGTCCTTAAGGTCCTTAAAGACCCTAAAGACCTTAAAGACCCTAAAATTCCCGCTGCCTATTAGGCTGTCTTAGCGGATTATCACCCCTCTCGACCCAAAATTTTCATCAAAAACAAAAATTTTTGCCTTCAACTCTTGCACGGGTCAAAAAAAGGTAGTACCTTTGCATCGCTAAACAAGGCAAGACACTCTCCACCATTAAACGGTGCGGTAGTTCAGCTGGTTAGAATGCCGGCCTGTCACGCCGGAGGTCGCGGGTTCGAGTCCCGTCCGCACCGCCAGAGGAGAGAGGAGAATGAGTAATCGTCAAAGTTGTTTAAACTTTACGTTTGCTCATTCTTTTTTTGTATATACCTATTGCAAAATGTCACAGCCTTTTGTATCTTTGCACATATCAAAGGCGCGATACACCGCGCCCGCCCCGCATAACCGGAGAAAACACTGACAAATAGACATTTTTTGACATCTATCTAACACAAACCAAACCCAATAACATAAAACTATCATGGATTTCCTGACTAACGACAAACTCGTCATCGTGGGCGCAGCCGGCATGATCGGCTCCAACATGGCCCAGACCGCATGCATGATGCGCCTCACCAACAACATCTGCCTCTACGACGTATTCAGCGCCGAGGGTGTTGCCAAAGAAATGCGCCAGTGCGGCTTCGACGACATCAACATCACCAGCACCACCGACCCCGCCGAGGCTTTCAAGGATGCCAAGTACATCATCTCGTCCGGCGGCGCTCCCCGCAAGGAAGGCATGACCCGTGAGGACCTCCTCGCCGGCAACTCCAAGGTTGCCGAGGAGCTCGGCCAGAACATCAAGAAGTACTGCCCCGACTGCAAATTCCTCGTCGTCATCTTCAACCCCGCCGACATCACCGGTCTTGTAGCCCTCATCCACTCGGGCCTGAAGCCCAACCAGGTGGCCACCCTCGCCGCCCTCGACTCGACCCGTCTCAAAGAGGCCCTCGCCCTCCACTTCGGCATTCCTCAGACCGAAATCAAGAACGCCTACACCTACGGTGGCCACGGCGAGAAGATGGCCGTCTTTGCTTCGCCCACAACCGTAGCAGGCAAGAAGCTCGTCGACATCATCGCCGGCAAGGAGACCGTCAACGGCAAGGGCCTCTCTTCCATCGAATGGGAGCAGATGCAGAAGGAAGTCACCCAGGGTGGCGCCAAGATTATCGAGCTCCGTCGCCGCAGCTCGTTCCAGAGCCCCGCTTACCTCTCCGTCGAGATGGTGGCAGCAGCCATGGGCAGCAAGGAATTCGACTACCCCGTAGGCACCTATGCCGACACCGCACGCTTCAACCACGTCATGATGGCCATGCCCAGCCGCATCACCTCGGACGGCGTATACTGCAAGTCCATCACCGGCACCCCCGAAGAGATGGCAGCCCTGCAGGCCAGCTACGAGCACCTCTGCAAGATGCGCGACGAAGTCATCAACATGGGCGTTCTGCCTCCCGTAGCCGAGTGGCACAAATACAACCCCAACATCGACTGATCCACCCTCCCCTGATTAACCCCTGACAACGGGGCCGCCCCGACACTCCGGAGCGGCCCCGTTTGTTTTTAGGAACCTTTGCAGACAAGCTCCTCGGCTTCCTCGGCAGTCAATATCACCGGATTGCCGTTTTCGTCACTTGTCACAACCGGCTGGCCCAACTTTTTCTTTAACGCCAACATTTTCATGAAAGAGTCTTTGAGCGCCGCGTTCAAAATATTTCTTTGTTCTATCTTATCTTTTTCCGACATAGCTGTTTCTTATTTTGTTGAACATCTCCTTGTCAAATATCTCCTCGCTGTCAGCGATAATATTTGTCTGCAAGTTATTATCATATAACGCCCAATAGTCCACTATCGGCATAAAAATCTCAAAAAAATTATACAATCCGGAATGGTATCTCCTATTTATAACATCTTTCGGGATATCATGGCCTCCTTCGGATACCCTTTTCTCAACACGGCGGCATGCCACTTCGGGAGATTCAAGCCAAAAGAATAATATTTGTACCGTGTATCCCAACTTTTTAGCTCTCGAAATTAAAGACTTATAGCTTCGGGTCGCTAAAGTTGTTTCTATTGCAAACGAAACACCTTCAGCCAACAGAACATCTATTCTTTGAAGCATTAGCTTTCCGGCCTGTATAGCCACGGATTCAGGAGCAAAAGGCGAAATACCCTTAGCTATCTCATCGGCATTTACAAATTCCCGACAATCAAGAATCTGAGGCAATACATTGAACGATGCCGTTGTCTTGCCCGCGCCATTACAACCAGCGATTATAAAAAGAGTAGGCATAATTATCTCTTTATCGTTTAGCATACAACGCTTAGGACACAAAGTTAATAGTTTTTCATGATATATCAACGTTTTGCCTGTTTAAAAACAAAAGTGTCTCGATAGAATTTACAGGACGCTTTTTCAAAATTTACCGGGAGTTTGTGGTGGTTTCGGTTTTTTGGAGTAAATTTGTGAGAAAGACCGGGGTATGGTCCCGGGATGTAATTTGGACATTATGAGCTACAATCTTCCGGACAAATATGTCATTACTATCGGGCGGCAGATGGGCAGCGGCGGACGGCTGCTGGGGCGCATCCTGGCCGACCGGCTCGGCATCGCTTTCTATGACCGCGAGTTGCTGATGCAGGCGGCGCGCGACAGCGGCCTCTCGCCCGAGTTCTTCGAGCAGAAGGACGAGCGGCGCCCGCAGCTTTTCTCGGGCCTGTTCTCGATAAACATGGGTCTGAGCCCCATAACCTGGTTCGACAACGCCGCCGGCTCGAACGACGACGCACTGTACAAGGCGCAGTGCGACTTCATGCACCGCATTACCACCGACAAGCCGTGCGTAATCGTGGGCCGCTCGGCCGACTATGTGCTGCGCGACCTGCCCAACCTGGTCAACGTCTTTGTCCACGCCGACCCGGACGACTGCGCCCGCCGTGTCTTCGAGCGCGACCCGCAGGGGCGCACACTCGAGCAGTGCCGTGCCTACTGCGAGAAGACCAACAAGCTCCGCGCCAATTTCTACAATTTCTACACCGACAAGCGCTGGGGCGACTCGACAAGCTACGACCTCTGCTTCAACTCGTCCGTGATGAGCCTCGAGGACATCGCCGACATCATCATCGAATACCTTAACAAACGTTTCAATCAATCACAGCTCTGACCTCCGCACCGGAGCTGAAAAATATTACCGCAATGAAAAACAGGATAACACGACTTTTCTGCTCATTAGTCCTTGCCGCCGTCGCCCTCAGCGGCAACGCCTTCACTGTCGACACACTCACCATAGCCTCGAAGCAGGACCTCATCCCCGAGCCCATGAAGGTGGTGGTGGTAACCCCCGATGTCGTCTGCGACGACTGCAGCCTCCCCGTCGTCTATCTGCTCAACGGCTACGGCGGCGACTACCGGCAGTGGCTGAAGGTGCGCCCCAATCTGCCCGAACTGGCCGATGACTACGGTTTCTTCATGGTTCTGCCCTCCGGCATGAACTCGTGGTACTGGGACAGCCCCGTCGACAAGACGATGCAGATGGAGTCGTTCATCACCGGCGAGCTCGTCCCCGAACTGCGCGCCCGCTACAAGGCCATGAGCGCCGACCCGGCCTACAACGCCGTCACCGGCCTGTCGATGGGCGGCCACGGCGCCCTGTGGCTGGCCATGCGCCATCCCGACATCTGGGGCAACATGGGCACCAACAGCGGCGGCGTAAACATCATGCCCTTCCCCGAAAAATGGGAGATGGCCCGATGGCTCGGCCCGCAGCAGGACAACTATAAGCGCTGGGAGCAGTACACCGTCGTCAACAATCTGGAGATGCTCAAGGACAAAGGTCAGAACATCATCATCGACTGCGGCACCGAGGACTTCTTCCGCGACGTCAACGCCGAGGTACACGCCAAACTCCTCGAGCTCAAGATTCCCCACGACTACATCTCGCGCCCAGGAAAGCACAACTATAAGTACTGGAACAACTCCATACTCTTCCAGCTGCTCTACTTCGACCAGTGCTTCCGCAGGGCCACTGCCGCCAAAGAAAACGCAAAATGACCCTTGACGAAATCTCCCTCACCAACTTCAAGAACATCGGTTCGGCACACCTGAAGTTCTCGCCCAAGCTCAACTGCTTCCTCGGCAACAACGGCATGGGCAAGAGCAACATGGTGGACGCCATACACTACCTGAGCTTCTGCCGCAGCTTCACCGGCGCCCCCGACCGCCTGCTGGTGCGCCGGGGCGACAATTTTGCCATGCTCAAAGCCCGCTATACCCGCAAGGACGCCCCGGAGGAGGTTTCGATAGGCTTCGCCGAGGGGCGCCGCAAGTCGGTCAAACGCAGCGGCAAGGATTACACGCGCATCACCGAGCACATCGGCAGCTTCCCCTGCGTGCTCATCTCCCCCGCCGACATGGACCTCGTCAACGGCTCCGGCGAGGACCGGCGCCGCTTCGTCGACATGGCCATCTCGCAGTCCGACGCCCGCTACCTGGCCAGCCTCGTGCGCTATAATAGCGCCCTGCAGCAGCGTAACCGCCTGCTGCGCGACAACCTCACGCAGGACCGCAACCTCTTCGCCGCCATCGAGGCCTCGATGGACGCCGCGGCATGGTACATCACGGGGGCCCGCCGCGCCTTCGTCGGCCGTCTGCGCGACATCCACCGCCGCTACTACAGCGCCATCGCCGGCCCCGACGCCGAGGAGACGGACATCACCTACCATGACGCCGCCCTGGCCAATCCGGAGGTCCAAGGCCTCGACACCACAGCCCCCGGATGGCTGCAGAAACTCCTCGACGCCAACCGCGCCCGCGACATCGTCATGCGTCACACCACCGTCGGCCCGCACCGCGACGACATCCTCTTCGCACTCAACAGCCTGCCGTTGCGCCGCACGGGCTCGCAGGGCCAGCAGAAGACCTTCACCATAGCCCTGCGCCTGGCTCAGTACGACTTCCTCAGCGCCGTCTCGGGCCTCAAGCCCCTGCTCCTCCTCGACGACATCTTCGACAAACTCGACGCCGACCGCGTGGAGAGCATAATACGCGTTGTCGGCGGCGACACCTTCGGCCAGATTTTCATCACCGACACCAACCGCCGCCACCTCGACGACATCGTCAGCCACATCCCCTCGCAGCACTCGCTCTGGCACGTCACCGACGGCGTCTTCGAGCCCCTTTCAGACAGTTCCGCCCAATGAAACGCAACGAGCCGCTGCCGGTGGGCGAAATAATTCGCCTCGCTTTCGAACAGGCCGGACAGGCCGAGAACATCGAGCGCCAGCAGGTTTGCTCGATGTGGCCGCAGGTCGTCGGCCCCACCATCAACCGCATGACCACGCGCCGCTGGGTCGACGGCGACACCCTCCACGTCGTCATCTCAAACCCCGCCCTCCGCAACGACCTCTCCTTCATGCAGACCAAGCTCATCGAAGCCCTGAACAAAACCGCCGGCAAACCCATTATAAGCCATATAAAGTTCCACTGAAAATTATAGGGACTTTAAAGTCCTTAGGGGAGGGCCTGAATGTAGGGACATGCCTTTGGCATGTTTATCCAAACCATTGGTTTTCAGGTTTAACATCGCAAAGCGATGTCCCTACATCATTAAATTTCCGCAATTTGACACATCCTCCCTTAGGGTCACTAAAGACCCTAACTCCCTAAAGCCACTCCACCACCCTCCAATGTTTACGGTAGACATACAGCCCCGCTTCACCGATTATGACATGTTCGGGCATGTCAACAACACTTTCATGCTGCAGTACCTCGACCTGGGCAAGGCCATGTTCTTCAACTCCATCACCGACGAGCCGTACAACCCCGAAAGCATCGGCTCGGTCATCGTCAACCTCAACATCAACTTCCTCGCCCCCACCCTCCTCGGCGAACCCCTGCAGGTCAGCACCGCCGTCAGCCACATCGGCAACCGCAGCTACGTCCTCCACCAGCGCGTCTTCAACCCCGAGACCGGCGTCACCAAAGCCGACGCCCTCACCACCATGGCCGGCTTCGACCCCCGCACCCAGTCCGGCGCCGACCTCCCCGCCCCCCTCCGCCAGGGCCTCGAAGCCCATCTGGAAGACTGACAGGCACCCGGTTCCGGTGAAAATATCGCGATAACTTATGTAGGGACATCGCTTTGCGATGTCGAACAGGCCAAAAGGCCGCGGCATGCCACGAACCTCCACCGGATCAAAGTGCCAAAGGCACGTCCCTACATTCAGGCAGTCCGGAAACATCAACCGTTCCATTGTGCATTCCATCTTCCCCCAAACGCAAAAAAGCCACCCTTACGGGTGGCTTTTTTGTGGGTATGTCGCAGGCGGATTAGCCGTTGATCTTAACCATGGTGGCGATGAGGTCGAGGACCTTGTTCGAGTAACCGATCTCGTTATCGTACCACGAAACAACCTTTACGAAGTTGGGGGTAAGATATACACCGGCGTTGGCGTCGAAGATAGAGGTCAGGGGGCAGCCCAGGAAGTCGCTCGAAACGACTGCATCCTCGGTGTAGCCGAGTACGCCCTTCAGCTCGCCTTCTGCAGCTTCCTTCATGGCAGCGCAGATTTCCTCCTTGGTGGCACCCTTCTTCAGGTTGACGGTGAGGTCAACAACAGAAACGTCGAGGGTGGGGACACGCATCGAGATACCGGTGAGTTTGCCGTTGAGCTCGGGGATAACTTTACCTACAGCCTTGGCAGCGCCGGTGCTCGAGGGGATGATGTTGCCGCTGGCGGCACGGCCGCCGCGCCAGTCCTTCATCGAGGGACCGTCAACGGTCTTCTGGGTAGCGGTGGTCGAGTGAACGGTGGTCATAAGACCGGTCTCGATGCCGAACTTGTCATTGAGGACCTTGGCGATGGGAGCAAGGCAGTTGGTGGTGCAGCTGGCGTTCGAAACGAACTGAGTGCCCTTCTTGTAGGTCTCGGCGTTAACACCGCAGACAAACATGGGGGTGTCGTCCTTCGAGGGAGCCGACATAACAACATATTTGGCACCGGCCTCGATGTGGGCCTGTGCTTTTTCTTTGGTCAGGAAGAGGCCGGTCGACTCGACAACGTACTCGGCACCTACTGCGCCCCAGTTGATTTCTTTCGGGTCGCGGCATGCGGTTACGCGGATGTGCTTGCCGTTTACGATGAGCTCGCTCTTTTCTACGTCGCAGCTGACTTCACCCTCGAAGCGGCCGTGCATGGTGTCATACTTCAGCATGTAAGCCATGTAGTCGACGGGGAGGAGGTCGTTGATAGCAACAACTTCGATGTCGTCACGCTTGGTCGAGGCGCGGAAAACGAAACGACCGATGCGGCCGAAACCGTTAATACCAATTTTAGTCATAGTGTTTGTGTTTTTTTATTGGGTTGTTAATATTGTCAGTTACAATGTCATATCGTGGCATTTTGCCATCAGAGCGGCCGACCTACTGGAATTTTGGTTTTAGCCGGCTTCCGTTTTTGCATTTTCTGCAATGCAAAATTACTAATTTTTTTGAAAAACTCAAAACACCCCCCTCCCCAATACTTAGTTAAACTGCGCTAAAAAGGCAAAATTTCCCGCAAAATGACAATTTCAACCTGCTTCGACGAACAATTGTAGTTTCGTTTTTCAAAGCTTCCACATCCGGACGGCTGATTTCCAGGCTATTGAGAGGATATATCAAAATGCGCGCCATACAACCGTCAGTTGTCCTCGGGGGCGATGATGTAGAGGCGGGTGCGGGCACGGGTGACGGCGGTATAGAGCCAGCGGTAGAGGTCGGTCATCTCGCTGTCTTCGGGGATGTAGCCGAGGTCGACGAAGACGTTCTGCCACTGGCCTCCCTGAGCCTTGTGGCAGGTGACGGCGTAGGCGTATTTGACGACGAGGGCGTTCCAGTACGGGTTGTCGCGCAGCTCGCGGGCAAGGGCGACGCGGTCGGGGTCACCGCCCATCTCGGCGACGATGCCGTTGTAGATGTTGCGGGCCATGCCCGGTGCCATGCCGGGGGCGTCGCAGGTCAGCGTGTCCACCATCACTTTGGCATCGAAGACGATGCTGCGGTTTGACGGCAGGGTGAGCTGCACGTCGGCGAAGCGTATGCCGTAGCGGTCCTCGGTGCCGTAGACTCGCGTGACCTCCAGGGTGTCGCCGTTGGCGATGAAATCGAGGCCGCGAACGCCGCGGCTCCAGCGATAGTTGTTCTTGGCAACCATCAGCAGCTCGCCGCTCGTCAGCTCCTCCTCAAGGTACAGCACCTGGGCGCGCACGCCGCGGTTGAAGTCGACGGCGCGGCGGTTCGAGCGCGTTACGATGATGGTCTGGTCCATGCCGTCGCGCCGGTAACAGGTGTCGATTAATTCGGGCATATCCTCGGGCGTGACGTACGACACGTCCTTGTATCCGGCTGTGATGAAGTGCGGCATGGGCATGTCGCCGCTTTTCATGGCGCGCCGCAGAGTGGTGGCGTTGGCGAGGATGCCGGAGAGGGCGCCCTGACGGGCTATGGTGGTGAGGGTGGCGCGGGACACGGAAAGGCCCATCATGCGGAGCGTCTCGGGGTCCATCGCCGGTGAGATGTCGCTGCCGACGGGGGGCAGCTGGGCCGTGTCGCCGAGCAATATCATGCGGCAGCCTTCGCCGCCGTAGACGTACTGGATGAGGTCGGCGAGAAGACCGCCATGCTCGCTGACGGTGCCGAAGGCGCCTCCGCCGAGGTCCTCGTCGCCAATCATCGACGCCTCGTCGACGATGAAGACGGTATCCTGCAAGTTGTTAGTCTGCAATCCCGGCATGCCTCCGTCGAGGCTGTGGCGGTAGATGGTGCGGTGGATGGTGTAGGCGGGCTTGCCGGCGAGGGCACTGAAGACCTTGGCGGCACGGCCCGTCGGCGCGAGCAGCTTCGACTTTATCCCGGCCCGCTCCAGGGCGCGCACAAGGGCGCCGGAAAGGCTTGTCTTGCCTGTTCCGGCGTATCCGTTGAGCAGAAAAACGCGGTCGCGGCTGCCCTGAGCGATGTCGAGCTGCCGCGAACGTGCCGGCGAGCAGAAGCGTGCCAGCGCCTCGATGACGCGGCGCTGCTGGTCGTTGGGCTCAAACCCGAGCTCGGCCGTCACCGTCGCCACAAACTCACCGTAAGTCATTGAATCTAAAGAATAAATTTGCGTCTGTCCATGTAGGAGGCTGTGTCAAAATAGCCTAAATGTAGGGACATGCCTTTGGCATGTCTATACAAACCGTTGGTTTTCAGGCTTAACATCGCAAAGCGATGTCCCTACATCATTAAATTCCCGCAATTTGACACACCCTCGCCGGTTAAGCGGCCGTGCCGGTCATGCGGATGCTCCGGGGAGCATACCTACAACCGACACGCGCTTAAAACCGGTCCTTTATTTCAGGCTCCACTCGAAGCCGTCCTTGGTGTCCTTGACGTCGAAACCGATTTCGGCGAGCTTGTTGCGGATGAGGTCCGACATCGCCCAGTTTTTCTCGGCCTTGGCGTCCTTGCGGATTTCGAGCAGGAGGTCCACGGCGTCCTCAAAGGGCTTCATATTGGCGTTGTCGCCGTCACCGACAGTGTCGAGGCGCAGACCCAGGATGTCGCCGGCGAAGGTGTCGAATATGGCCTTCATGCGTGCTATGGCGGCGACATCGGCGGTTGCGTGGCCGTCGTTGACCTTGTTGATGAGGGTGGCGAGCTCGAAGAGCACGGCGATGACGATGGGGGTGTTGAAATCATCGTCCATGGCGGCGTAGGCCTTGGCCTCGATTTCGTCGAGCATGGCGGGGGTGACTGTGCCCTGGCCGTCGGCGACGCTCTTCAGGCTCTGCAGGCGGCGGTAGCTGTCCATGAGGCGTCCGTAGGCCTTCTCGGCGCTCTGCAGCGCCTCGTTGCTGAAGTCGACGGTGCCGCGGTAGTGCGCCTGAAGGATGAAGAAGCGTATCGTCATGGGAGAATAGGGCTGGTCGAGCAGCTTGTGGCTGCCGTCGAAGAACTCCTGGAGG
Organism: Muribaculaceae bacterium; assembly: GCA_051890455.1. Lineage (GTDB taxonomy): Bacteria > Bacteroidota > Bacteroidia > Bacteroidales > Muribaculaceae > CAG-873. Next base: position 3,252 of record JBJFEE010000073.1, on the reverse strand, counting down.
GTGATGAAGTTGCCCAGGCTCTTGCCCATCTTCTGGCCGTTGATGGTAATCATGTTGTTGTGCATCCACGTGTGCACGACGGGGTGACCGTTATGGGCCACGCTCTGCGCGATTTCGGCCTCGTGGTGGGGGAACTTGAGGTCCATGCCGCCGCCGTGGATGTCGATTTCGTCGCCGAGGTATTTCTCGCTCATCGTCGAGCACTCCAGGTGCCAGCCGGGGAAGCCCTCGCTCCAGGGCGACGGCCAGTGCATGATATGCTCGGGCGCGGCCTTTTTCCAGAGGGCGAAGTCGGCGGGGTTGTGCTTCTCGTCCTGGCCGTCGAGGGCACGGGTGGCGCTCAGCAGCTCGTCGATGTTGCGGCCCGACAGGCGTCCGTAGCCGTAGTCCCTGTTGAACTTGGGCACGTCGAAATAGACCGACCCCTGACTCTCGTAGGCGTATCCGGCGTCAAGGATTTTCCTGATGTACTCTATCTGCTCGATGATATGACCCGACGCATGGGGCTCGATGCTGGGCGGCAATACGTTGAGGGCGCGCATGGCGTCGTGGTAGCGCGTGAGGTAGTACTGCACCACCTCCATGGGCTCGAGCTGCTCGAGGCGCGCCTTCTTGGCAATCTTGTCCTCGCCCTCGTCGGCATCATGCTCGAGGTGACCGACATCGGTGATATTGCGGACATAGCGCACCTTGTAGCCGAGGTGGCGCAGGTAGCGGGCCACGACATCGAAGGTGATGGCCGGACGGGCATGGCCGAGGTGGCCGTCGCCGTAGACGGTGGGGCCACAGACATACATGCCTGCCATTTCGGGGTGTACGGGCCGGAAGGTCTCCTTCTGTCGGCTCATCGAGTTGTAAATCGCAAGATCGTTCTTACGTATTGCCATAGTCGGGGGTGTCTATAGTGTGAATGATTTGGATGGAAGGTTGAAAACAGCCAATGTAGGAACATCGCTTTGCGATGTCAGTCCGGTCGCTTCGTCTGCTGGACCAACGTGCCAAAGGCACGTCCCTACATTAATACAGTTCCTTTACCAACAGCTGTTCAGGCCTGGAAGCCATTGTTGCCGTTGCCCTGGTTCTGGTTGCGGGGAACGGTGCGTTGGATTTCGCCGTAGACCTCCTCGTACTTGGTGAGGTTGTCGCGGAGGGCGAAGAGCAGGTTCTTGGCGTGTTCAGGAGTCATGATGACGCGGGTCTGCACACGGGCGGCCTGCATGTTGGGAGCCACGTTGATGAAGTCGAAGCAGAACTCTGTGGGCGAGTGGGCGATGACGGCCAGGTTGGAATAGTGACCGCCGGCCACCTCGGGAGTAAGCTCTATCTTGATTTCGTTCTGATTGTTCTTGTTGTCCATTTTAGTATATATTTATAAATGTGTTAGTGATTTCGGTCCTTATTTGGCGTTCTTTTCAAACGTCACCTCATGCATGCGCGGGTTGACGTCGGGGATGCACAGCACAAAGCCGTCGTATTTGGCGTCGTTCCATATCGCCGCGATGTTGATGGAGGCATACACGGTCTTCATCGTCTGCTGGGCGGCGTCGTTGTCCGACTCGTAAAGGAGGTAGACAACAGGCTTTTTGTCGTTGACGGTGGCCTCGTCGGCTACGAGGCGCATCTTGCCGGGCTCCTGGAAATACATGGCCATGCCCTCGTAGTTGAGGAAGCTGCCGGTGATTGTGACGGCCTCGGTACGGACGTCGAGGGTGCGCTGGCCCGATGCTCCCCATTCCATGGCGCCGTTGATGACGGTGCTGTAGGCGAGGACATTGATGGCGCCGGAGGTGTACTGCTCGCGGTTGTCGGGATACTCGTACATCACCAGGACGCGCTGGCCGGGGGTCACGGTGTGGGTGGCCGACTGGGCGAAGTTGGCGGTGCAGGTGAAGAGCGCAGTCTTACCCTCGGTGGTGGTAATCTCGAGGGTGCTGCCGTTCATGCCGGTGGAAATCAGGGTCATGAAATTCAGGTAGGTGGTGCGGGCGGGTCCGTCATTGTCGTTGCACGATGTCAGGCCGACAACAAAGGCCAGGGCGAGCACTAAGGCGGTGATTTTTGCTTTCATCTAAGTTTTTGTTTGCTGCCACCCGAAGGCGGGGGCAAATTTATTCGATTGGTAATTAACTGTTTTGATTGGTTACGGTGTATCGGAGTGCTATTTACTTGGGACAGTTGGCCGTTTCTTTGTCGCGCCTGTTCTCGACCGAGACGATGCGCCCGTCGGCGATGTGGACTATGCAGTGCGAGTCGGCGGCGAGGCTCTCGTCATGGGTTACTATGACAAAAGTCGTGCCAAGGTCGTGGCAGAGGTCGAAAAACAGCCCGTGCAACTGGCGGCGGTTCTTTGAGTCGAGGCTGCCCGACGGCTCGTCGGCAAGGACGACACGAGGACCGTTGACGAGCGCACGCGCCACAGCGCCGCGCTGGGCCTCGCCTCCGGAAAGCTGTGACGGCTTATGCGTCAGTCTGTCTTTCAAGCCCATACGGTCAAGCAGCTCCGAGGCACGGTGTATGGCATCGCCATGTTTCGTCCCCGCTATCAGCGCTGGCATCGCCACGTTTTCGACAAGCGAAAACTCCGGCAAGAGCTGATGGTTTTGAAAGACAAAACCGATATTGCCGTTGCGGAAGGCTGACAGGCGGCGGTCGTTGAGCGCTGCCACGTCCACGCCGTCGTAGAGCACGCTGCCCGAGTCAGCACGGTCGAGAGTGCCCAAAATCTGCAGCAGCGTCGACTTACCGGCGCCACTGGGTCCGACTACCGACGTCACCAGATGGTCGCTGATGCGCAGGTCGACGCCCCTGAGAACCTCGACATTGCCGAACCGTTTGCAGATATTCTTAAGTTCAATCATAACGTGCTGAAAAATAGTGATACAAATATACAAACAAAAACCCAAACCACCACCGTTTTAGCATAGTTTAAGCAAAAGGAGCGCTCAAGTGAATTGGACACCAAACCATCAATATTGCCAATGTAGGGATGCGCCCCGGTGCATCCGCATAATGAGCATTGACAATCAGCCGATTGGCGAGGGTGTGTCAAAATAGCCTGAATGTAGGGACATGCCTTTGGCATGTTGGATCAATATGCTGTCTTTCAGGCTTAACATCGCAAAGCGATGTCCCTACATCATTAAAATCACACATTTTGACACACCGCCCTACATTCTCTTCAAATTACCGCCGCAGGCATAAAAAAGCCCGCCGGGTCAGCGGAGCGCTGATCCGGCGGGTGTGAAAAGGGGC
>JBJFEE010000072.1:30223-57337 GCA_051890455.1 Muribaculaceae bacterium | reverse complement strand
TCTACCCGCTCGTGCTCACCACCGGAGGACTCGGTCCGACAAAAGATGACATCACCAAGAAAGTTCTGTGCGACATATACGGAGGCACACTCCGTCAAGACGATGCCGTACTCGCCAACGTCGGGCGTGTCTTTACCGCCAAGGGACTGAAGATGAACGAGCTGACACGACAGCAGGCGCTGGTGCCGACCTCGTGCACCGTCATCCAGAACACACTCGGCACGGCACCGATAATGGAATTTCACGGTGCCGACGGCCATATCCTCGTCTCGCTGCCCGGCGTTCCGTTCGAGACACAGGGCATGCTCGAAAACGGCGTGGCCGAACGCCTCGCCAAGGAACTTATCCCCGACATCCACACCGCACACCGCACACTGCTTGTCTACGGCATCACCGAGAGCGGCCTGGCCGAACGCCTCGACCGCTTCGAGAGCGAGATGCCCGAAAACCTGCGCCTGGCCTACCTCCCCGACTCTCCCGTCATCAAGCTCCGCCTCGATGCCGCAGGCTCCGACTCCCGGCTTGTCGACGAGCTCGTCGACACATGGTTCGGCCGCCTCGTCTCGGAATTGGGCGGCCTGGTCATCGCCACCGGTGACGTCACAGTCGAGAAGCGCCTCGAACAGCTTTTGCGCGAGAGGTGCCTCACCGTCAGCACCGCCGAGAGCTGCACGGGCGGCAACATCGCCCACCGGCTGACAAGCGTAGCCGGCAGCTCGGAGGTCTACAACGGCAGCGTGGTGTCTTATACCAACGAGATAAAGCACAGCCTTTTAGGTGTCTCCGACGAGAGTCTGAAAGAATTCGGTGCCGTCAGCGAGGCCGTCGTGCGCCAGATGGCCGAGGGAGCCGCCCGCGTCCTCGGCACCGACTGTGCCATCGCCACCAGCGGCATTGCAGGTCCCGGCGGCGGCACACCGGAAAAGCCCGCAGGCACGGTATGGATGGCCGTCACCACGCCCAAAGGCACCGTGGCCGAATGCCACCGCTTCCCCGGCAACCGCGCCCGCGTGATAGAGCGTGCCACCGTCACCGCCATGCTTCTGCTCCTCAAACAGCTGATATGACAAAGCATTTTGCCAAAACACTGATTGCGCTCTGCGCCCTCTTTGCCTGTCAGCAAAGTGCCGCACAGTTTCGGACAGTCGCGACCGATACAGTCGTGTCGCTCGTGACCTTCCACCCCGGCAGCGACATATACGAGCTGGAGGGGCACACCGCCCTGCGCGTCACTACGCCCGAAGGCATCGACATCGCCGCCAACTGGGGCCTGTTCGACTTCAACACGCCCAACTTCGTCTACCGCTTCGTAAAGGGCGAGACGGACTACTGCATGGGCATCATGCCGTGGGCCCTCACCGAGATGGAGTACACCGGCCAGGGACGCCGCATAACCGAAAACGTGCTGGACATGACGCCGGAACAAAAACGGCGCCTGCTGGACCTCCTCGCCGAGAACGCCCGTCCCGAAAACCGCGTCTACCGCTACAATTACGTCCTCGACAACTGCGCCACCCGCCCCCTCGCCATACTCGAAAAGGCGTTGGGCGACTCCATCGCCATGCCTCAACCCGACGGCGAACCCGCACGGCTTGAGACATTCAGGCAGATGATGTCATACTACCACCACAACTACCCGTGGTACCAACTCGGCATTGACCTCGCCCTCGGCTCGGGCATCGACAAGCCCCTGACAGCCATGCAGAAAGCTTTTGCCCCGGCGGCAATGGACACGCAGATTGCGCGTGCGACAGTGAACGGCAAACCACTTGTCGCACAGACCGTCGTCATCAATGATGTCCCCGCCGACAACGCCGTGGAGGGCGCCACGCCGTGGCTGCTGACTCCCCTGGCCGTCTTCACGCTGATTTTCCTGCTCATGGCATGGGCGACATACCGCGACTGGAAACGCAAGCGCCCGACCCGATGGATTGATTCCCTCTTTTTCAGCGTACTCGGACTGACCGGATGTGTGCTCACCTTCCTGATTTTCGTGTCCACACACTACGCCACCTCGCCCAACTGGCTTTACTTCTGGATTAACCCGCTCGGTCTGCTCGTGGCAGTGTCAGTGTGGATAAAAAAGGCCGAAAAGTTGCTCATTTGGGCACAAATCGCTATCTTTGCACTGATAATATGCGGAATATGCGCCTGGCCATTCACTGGCCAGCATTTCAACATCGCGCTATTGCCCCTGCTGTTGGCAACGATGTTACGCTCAGGCCTTTACATCGGCCTATGGACGCGCAGCCGCAAAAACAACAAATGAGCCGTCACAAAACGCCCCGCATACCCGTCACCGCCGACCGCCTGCGCATGATAACCGTGCTGGCCGCCGGCCTTGTCACCGTAGCCGTCAACGCGGCACGGCCTAAGATTGTCGTGGGCATAGTGGTCGACGGCCTGCACCAGGAGTACATCGACCTGCTGCGCGGCGACTTCGGACAGGACGGCTTCAACCGCCTGCTCAACAACGGCATAGTATTCGAGAACGTCGACTATGGTCCCGGCCTCGACGCCACGGCGGCGACGGCCGTGCTGATGACGGGAGCGTCGCCGTCTGTCAACGGAATCCCCTCGGCAAACATATACGACAACGCCGGACGCCGCTACGTCAGCGTCTTCAACGACGGACACACTCTGGGCAACTACACCGACCAGAGCCTTTCGCCATCGTCCCTGCGCGTCACCACCATCAGCGACGAGGCACGCATAGCCGGCGCCGGCGTCAGCTACTCGCACGCCGTGGCCCTGCAGCCCGAGATGGCGCTGGTGATGGCCGGACACGCCTCCAACAGCGCCGTATGGCTCAACGACCGCACAGCCAACTGGGCCGGCTCGACGGCCTATCCCGATTTCCCCGCATCGGTGAGCCAGCGCAACAGGGTCAGCCCCCTGAAATCGCGCATCGACACCATGCAGTGGACACCGTCAGCCGCTTCGGCGCAGACCAATCATCTGCCGGACCACCTTATGCGCTATCCCTTCCGCCACACCTTCGGACGCAAGGACGGCAAGGGTCTGGACGCCTTCGCACAGTCGCCGCTGGCAAACCGCGAGATTACACGCGTGGCCTCGGAGATTGTCACCACACAGCAGCTCGGCGCCCACGACGGCGTGACGGACATGCTCAACGTGGCATACACGCTGCTTCCCTACGACTACACCAAGACCTCGGAGAACCGCTACGAGCTGATTGACAGCTACATCAAGCTGGACGCACAGCTCGCCGACCTCTTCCGCACCGTCGACCGCAGCGCCGGCGGCAGCGACAACGTCCTCATCTACCTCGCCGGCACTCCGCCCCGCACTCAGCGCCGCCGCGAGGACGAAAGATGGAAAATCCCTTCGGGCGAGTTCTCTACCCGCAAGGCCATCTCCCTGCTCAACCTTTATCTCATCGCCGTTCACGGCAACGGCGAATGGGTGACAGCATACGCCGACGGCTCGTTCTACCTCAACGAGAACCTCGCCAAAGAGCGCAATATCTCCAAGACCGACCTGCGGCGCGAGGCCGCAAGCCTGCTCAAACGCATGGCCGGAGTCGACCAGGCATATTCCATTGACGACGTCCTCGACGGCAAGGCCCCCGTGGACGACCCCGAGGCCCTGCGCCGCAACACTCTCGCCAGCACCACCGGCGATGTCCTGGTGCAAATTATCCCCGGATGGGAACTCCTTGACGATTTCAACTATCCCGCCGATGCCGCCCGCGGCACCGTCGGACAGCACGCCGCCACCCTCGCCCCGGCATACCTGCTCATTCCCGGAGCGGAGCCCGCAGTGGTGACCACAGTGGTGGACGCCCGCGCCATCGCACCAACTGTGGCGCGCCAGATGCACATCCGCTCGCCCAACGGAGCCTCGAAGGCTCCGCTGCACGTGACCATGCGCAAGTGAGGGCACAGCATCAGTTATCAGTCCGGCCGAACTGATAACACTCTTCCAAATCCAATATTCCACGCAAAACATAACCTCATAATACAATGTCATTTACAGGCTTTTTAAGCAAAGTATTCGGCGATAAGTCGAGCCGCGACCGCAAGCAGCTCCAGCCCATCGTCGACAAAATCAACGCCCTCGGTCCCGAAATGAAGGGCCTCGACAACGACGGCCTCCGCGCCCGCATCGACGCCGTCCGCGCCGACATCGCCAACGCCATCAGCGCCCACGAGAAGTCCATCGCCGAAATCCGCGAGAAGGTCGAAACCCTTCCCTACGACCAGCGCCAGCCCCTCTGGGACGACATCGACAAACACGAAAAGAACATCATCGACACCATCGAGGAACAGCTCGAAGGGCACCTCGTGGAGGTCTTCGCCTGCCTGCGCGAGACCGCCGCGCGCTTCGCCGCCAACGAGGAAGTCGTCGTGACGGCCACACAGATGGACCGCGACCTGGCAGCCCAGGGACGCGATTTCGTCCGCATAGAAGGCGACAAGGCTATCTGGAAAAACCACTGGATGGCCGGCGGCAACGAGATTACCTGGGACATGGTTCACTACGACGTCCAGCTGATGGGCGGCGTTGTCCTCACCCAGGGCAAGATTGCAGAGATGGCCACCGGCGAGGGCAAGACCCTCGTGGCCACCCTGCCCGTCTTCCTGCGCTCGCTCTCGCACCGCGGCGTACATGTGGTCACCGTCAACGACTATCTGGCCAAACGTGACTCCGAGTGGATGGGTCCGCTGTACATGTTCCACGGCTCCACCGTCGACTGCATCGACAAGCACCAGCCCAACACCCCCGAGCGCCGCGCGGCATATAACTGCGACATCACCTTCGGAACCAACAACGAGTTCGGTTTCGACTACCTGCGCGACAACATGGCCATGGACGCCGAGGACATGGTTCAGCGCAAACACTACTTCGCCATCGTCGACGAGGTCGACTCAGTCCTCATCGATGACGCCCGCACACCTCTCATCATCTCCGGTCCCGTACCCAAGGGCGACGACCAGTACTTCACCGAGTTCAAGCCCAACGTCGAGCGCGTGGTCCAGGCCCAGCGCCGTCTCGTCACCCAGATTCTCTCCGAGGCCAAGCAGAAGCTCTCCAACCCCGAGGACAAGGAGGCCTGCAAAGAAGGCGCCATCCTGCTGCTCCGCGCATGGAAAGGCCTGCCCAAGAACGGCGCCCTCATCAAGTTCCTCAGCCAGGAGGGCATGAAGAAGCTCCTGCTGGAGACCGAGAACTACTACCTGCAGGACAACGGCCGCGAGATGCCCAAGATTACCGACCCGCTGTATTTCATCATCGACGAGAAGAACCGCAGCGTCGAACTCACCGACAAGGGAATCGACGAACTCACCGGCACCACCCAGGACCCGCAGTTCTTCGTCCTCCCCGACATCGCCGCCCAGCTCAGCGAGCTCGAGAACATCCCCGACCTCGAGGAGCGCTCGGCAAAAAAGGACGCCCTCATGCAGGATTTCGCCCTCAAGAGCGACCGCGTCCACACCGTAGGTCAGCTGCTCAAGGCCTACACCCTGTTCGAGAAGGACCAGGAATACGTCATCGACGACAACAAAATCAAGATTGTCGACGAACAGACGGGCCGTATCATGGAAGGCCGCCGCTACAGCGACGGTCTGCACCAGGCCATCGAGGCCAAGGAGGGCGTGAAGGTCGAGGCCGCCACGCAGACCTTCGCCACCATCACCCTACAGAACTACTTCCGCATGTACCACAAGCTGTCGGGCATGACCGGTACCGCCGAAACCGAAGCCGGCGAGTTCTGGGACATCTACAAGCTCGACGTGGTCACCATCCCCACCAACAAGCCAGTCGCACGTCAGGACCTCAACGACCGCGTATACCGCACACAGCGAGAGAAATACGCCGCCGTCATCGATGAGATCGAGCGTCTCATCGGCATCGGCCGCCCCGTCCTCGTGGGCACAACTTCCGTTGAAATCTCCGAGAAACTCAGCCGCATGCTGCAGATGCGCCGCATACCCCATCAGGTACTCAACGCCAAACTGCACCAGAAGGAGGCCGAGGTCGTTGCCCTCGCCGGTCGCAAGGGCGCCGTCACCATCGCCACCAACATGGCAGGCCGCGGCACCGACATCAAGCTCACCCCCGAGGTCAAGGAAGCCGGCGGCCTCGCCATCATCGGCACCGAGCGCCACGAGAGCCGCCGCGTCGACCGTCAGCTACGCGGACGTGCGGGACGTCAGGGCGACCCGGGTTCGTCAGTCTTCTACGTATCCTTCGAAGACCCCCTCATGCGTGTATATGCCTCTGAGGGCATCATGAAGATGCTCGACCGCCTCGGCTTCAAGGAGGGCGAGATGCTCGAGCACAAGATGATCAACAACTCCATCGAGAAAGCCCAGAAGCGCGTCGAGGAGAACAACTTCGGCATCCGCAAGCACCTGCTTGAGTATGACGACGTCATGAACAAGCAACGCACCTTCATCTACACCCTGCGCCACCACGCCCTCATCGGCGAGCGCATCGGCATCGACATCTCCAACATGATTTTCGACACCGTCGAGAACCTTGTCGAGAACTACAGCGAGGCCGCCGACTTCGACGACCTGAAGATGGAGCTGATGAAAATTCTCACCATCGAACCGCCTTTCACCAAGGAGGAATACGCTTCGATGGACAAGCAGAACCGTGCCGAGACCCTGCACGCCCTGGCCATGGAATCGCTCGACCGCAAGAGCCAGCGCATCAAGGATATCATCATGCCAGTCGTACACGAGTCCGTCGAAGGTGGCGAGACCGGCATCCGTGCCGTGCCCATCACTGACGGCAAGCGCATCTTCCGTATCCTCTTCGACCTTGAGGAGGCTGTGCGCACCGACGGCGGCAGCCTCGTAAAAGAATGGCAGCAGAAACTCCTCCTCGCCAGCATCGACGAGCTGTGGAAAGAGCACCTGCGCGACCTGGACGAGCTGCGCCAGAATGTCCGCAACGCCTCGTACGAGCAGAAGGACCCGCTGGTAATCTACAAGGTGGAGTCGTTCCACATGTTCGAGCGCATGCTCAACGACCTCAACACCCGCGTGGCCTCGTCGCTTGAGCGCGGTCAGGTCTATGTACGCCAGGCACCGCCCCAGCAGGCCGGTGAGGAAGTTGCCGCCCAACAGCAGGCCTCGCGTCCCCAGCCCGAAATGTCACGCGCCATGCCACAGCCCCGCTCGCAGCAGGATTATAAGGTATCAAAAGCCACACTCCCCAGCGAGGCCGAGGCAGCACAGCGCGCCGCAGCCGCCGCTCCACGCGGCGAGCAGCAGAAGACCATGCCCGTCAAAGCCGCTCCCCGCATTGGCCGCAACGACCCCTGCCCCTGCGGCTCCGGCAAGAAATATAAAAACTGCCACGGCAAAAACGCCTGACGCAGTGCCCCTCCCCCGCCGGGACCGCCCCCCGGACACATCAAGGGCGATGTGCCATCCTCGGCACATCGCCCTTGATGTCGTTATTATTTTAAGTATCTGTAGTTTCAGGATAGTCAGGAGAGCGTTTCAAAAGGCCAATCAGGCAGTTTTCAATAGCTTGCGCCAACCGGCTGTTTTTACTCCTCGACGGCGTAGGTGTCGCCGCTGAAGATGCTATAGCCTATCGAGTTGGTGATTTCCACGATGGCGCGGGCACCCTTTTTGCTGCGGCCATGTTTGCCAATCCTGGGGCTGTAGGCGGCGATGGCGCCTAAGCCAGGCATGATGGCGAGGATAAGGCCTCCGAAGCCCCAGATGGCGGGAACGCCGGAACGCAGAAGCCAGCGGCGGTTGCGGTCGGGGCGGCCATGGACGGCGGCGATGGTAGTCATCGACTTGGTGAGGCTGCCGTCAAAGGCGGCGACACGCGTAGTAGGCTCGATGCCGTTGGCGGCAACGGTGACGCCGAGGTCGGCGAGCTGTTCGGCGGTAACTGTCAGGCTCTCCAGCTTGACGTAAGTATCGAGGGATTTTCCGGTCTCGTCAAAGACCTCGTATCGTGCATCGGCGAGTTTGTTCTCCTCGTCCGAGTCGACGACTTCCTTGCTCAGCCGCTCGTATAGCTTGTCATCGAGCACGGGAGCCGAACCCATCATGGCGACGGCATTGTCGGCCACAAGGTCGTATTTGCTGTCGAAGTCACCGGTAGGCGTTACGGCGCTGACGGCACGGACGGCGTGGGGGCAGACGGGTACGTCAAGGGCCTTGCAGCAGCATCCGTCGGGGTGCTTGCCGGCCTTCTTGACAAGACCTTCGGCACCGAGCTGCTGGAGCAAAACCGAGTGAACGATGAAATTTGCGATATCGCCCAGCGGTGCGGCGACACCTGTGTCGCCTTTTTTGACTACGGTACCGTCGTTGAGCATGAAAACAACGCCGAAAGCGTCGGCATTTACACCTTCGAGGCGTGCATCAACCTCGCCTTTGTCTATTCTTTTGTACTCGTCGTATGCAGTTTCCACTGCCTTGCGGATTTCCTCTAATTTTATCTTACGTTCCATTTTTTTTGGTAGTATATTATTGTGTGTTTTAGTATTTAAAGCTATAACAAAGCCATGCCCCGTATGGTTTACACGGAGCATGGCTTTATGCGGATAAAAACGGCTTAGAACGAGAACTGGCAGAGGAGTTCGAGGCGGTTTGCAGTCCCGGACTGTCCGTCATAGTTGGCGCGTTTGCCGTGGACGTACTCCATGCCGAGGCGCAGATTGTCATTGACGTCGAAGAAGGCGTTGGCACAGTAGTACATGCCGTAGCGGTACGAGTCGGGTCCCAGATGCGCGCAGTCGAGCACCTGGCAGCGGCTTGCCGAGGCGGTGGCGAAGAACTTCGGGGTAAAATGCAGGTAGAGGCCTCCGGTCCATGTCATGGACGGTATGGTGTGCAGGCGTCCGGGCTCACCGGAGACAGGGACGAGGTCGTAGCCGTTGTCGGCGATGTCGTTGGCAAACGAGCTGATGCCCTTGCCGTACGAGAAATGGCCGAAGGGCTCGAACATCCCCTCGCGGAAGATGAAGCTGGCCTTGACGCCGTAACCGGCACTGAAACGGTTCTTGCCGCTGAGCAGATCGCGGTAGCACAGGTCACGGAAGAGTGCGGCGAAGCGCACGTGGCTGCCGGGTTTCCACGAATACTGTACGAAAGCGGGGATGACGGGCACGCGCTGGGGGATGGACTTGGTGACGTCTGTCTCCTCGCCGTTTACCGTGCGCGTGCCCTGGGTCATACTGACGTCGGGGAACTCAAAACCGGTGGCGGCAGAGAAGCCGTGCCACGTCGGGGTGGTATAGCGGAAGAGCACCTGCTTGTCATCAATCTGTCCGCACGGACCCTGCGGGTCGATGGAGGGTGCCTGGGCTGCTCCGTCGACAAAGGTGGAATGGGTCAGGCCGGCGGTGAAATGACCCAGCTGGGCGTAGGCCTGTTTGAGGCGCGCGCCGTATTTGCCATTGGCGCCTTCAAAGTCAAGTTGGAAGTAAACCTTGAAGGTATTGAAATAAGGTATCTTACCGGCGAGGTTGGCTGTGAGGCTGCTGCGTCGCAGGTCGCCGCCGAGGCGCTGGCGTAGCTCGGGGTTGGAGGGCACAGCAATCTCGTAGGTGGTGAATTTCGAGTCGTCGACAGCCCCTTTAAAGTCGTAGCTGCCGATGGCGTAGAGCGAGCCGCCGATGCCGAAGGCAATCTTGCCCTCGCGGTCGAGCAGCATGAAACGGGGCGCGTCAGGGTCGTTGAAGTCAAGATACTCGCGCGAATAATACACGGCGAGCACCGCGGAGTCAGCCTTGGTGGGGTCACCGTAGATCACGACAGCACGGTTGGGTATACGGTTGGATACATTGGAAGCATCGGGAGCGCAGACCGGCTTGCAGGGGGCCTGTCCCGAGGCAGCGACAGCGGTACTTGCCAGCATAAGAGCCGTCAGGAGATTAACACTGATCTTCATAATACTGATTTTCAGAATATTGTGTGTAATTCGATAGTTGCAGAATAATGGATGAACCTTCTTAATGATGAACTTCCGTTTTGTTTAAATAACAACCGACATATCCTTTGGTTTGGACAGACAAAACAATATTTTAACTTACTTTAATTATATCTCACAGCCGCTGTTTGCCGTTTTTTATTACATTTGCGACAGCACTACAGAAAAATATCCAAACACAAGTCATACCTAACACCCAAAACGACAACATGAAAATCCGTATTCTCTGCCTCGCCGCCCTGTCGGCATGCGCCGCATCAGCCCTCGCCGGCAGCTACAAGGTTACCACCGAGCTCTCCCCCGATGACGATGGCGCAATGATTTACCTCGTCAACTACGACACCGGCGACAAAATCGACTCGGTGATGGTCGACGGCGGCAAAGCCGTTTTCAGCGGCACCCTCGACGCTCCCATAATGGCCCGCGTGATGATGGACGGCTCGCGCAGCGGCGTCTTCTTCATCGAGGACGGCGAGACCACCTACAACCCTGCAACAAGAAAAGTCACAGGCGGTGCCCTCAACGCAAAGATGGACGCTATCCAGGCTCATACCAACGAGATTGGCAAAAAGTTCCAGGCCGCCAATCAGGCCAACGACCATGCCGCTGCCGAAGCTGCATACAATGAGTATCAGGCTTATTTAAAGCAGCAGACAATGGACAACATCGACAATCCGCTTGGCCTCGTCCTTTTCCTCGAGACAGCAATAGAGATGGATCCCAACGAGCTGAAGAATGTTGTAGAGGAGCATCCCGCCCTTACTAACAGCAAGCGCGTGGCAAAGATTATCGCCAACAACAACGCCAAACTGGCCACACAGCCCGGAGCCAAGTTCACCGACTTCGAGGTGACCTACGACGGCAAGACTCACCGCCTCAGCGACGTAGTGGGCAAGGGCAAGCCCGTCCTCGTGGACTTCTGGGCCTCGTGGTGCGGTCCCTGCCGTCGCGAGATGCCTAACCTCAAGGCCATCAACGAGAAATACGGTGACCGTCTGAAAGTCCTCGGCGTGGCCGTCTGGGACGAACCTGACGACACCCTCAAGGCCGTCAAGGAGCTTGGTCTTCCCTGGGAAATCTGGGTAAACGGCAAGACTGCCCCCACCGACGCCTACGGCATCAACGGCATCCCCTGCATCATCGTCTTCAACGGTGACGGCACCATCGCCTTCCGCGACCAGGTCGGCGAGGAGCTCTCCGCCTCCCTCGCCAAACTCCTCGGCGAGTAAGCCGTAAAGACATAAACAAAACAAAGCCGGCACCTCGCTTGGGATGCCGGCTTGTTTGTGACTCATACAGGATTCAAACCTGTAACCTTCTGATCCGTAGTCAGATGCTCTATTCAATTGAGCTAATGAGCCATGCTTGGCCGGTTTTTGTGACTCATACAGGATTCAAACCTGTAACCTTCTGATCCGTAGTCAGATGCTCTATTCAATTGAGCTAATGAGCCATTGCCTTTACCGGCTTTGCGTCTGCAAAGTTACTGCTTTTATTTGATATGGCCAAATCTTGTCCGAAAAAAATTTTTCGACCCGTTTTTATCTACTTTTTTTTCTACGTTTTTACCCGCTTTTTGTCTACCTTTGTCTTGAAGACCGAATAACCATCAGACCTGATTATCTCAATGCTTAGTTGCTGCCGTTTTCCGCTTGTCAGTGCTCTGACGTCTATGTTGCTGGCGCTGTTGCTTTTGTGCCCCTGCACTGCCCGTGCCGACAAAAAGCGCGGACCGGACAAAAGCGTCATCGCCGACCTCGAGCAACTTGACAAGCTGCTGGAAAACCGCAACGACGAGATGGCGATACGCCTCAAACGCATTGACGCACTCAGGACAAAGGCAAACGGCCAGCCCACCTCAGAGAATTTCCGCGCCCTGGGCGACGCCTACGAGGACATCAACAGCGACTCGGCAATGGTTTTCTTCGAACGCGCCATGGATGTCAGCAGCGACAGTCTCAACCTCAACCTCAGCCGCATGCGTCTCGCTGCCGTGTTGCCTTTGGGATGCTTCTTCGAGGACGCCACAAACATGTACGCCGATGTCGACACAACACTGTTCTCACACCAGCAGATGGTGGACTACTACCGCTACGGCCGCGACATATATTACAATATGGCCGATTTCTTCCAGGACAGCCCGCGCAAGCCTGAGCTCCTGCAGGAAAAGGTAGCCTATTACCAGAGCCTGTACCTCAACGCCCTGCGCAACGGACCCGACGACAACAACTTCCGCATGGCCTTCGGCGAGCATCTCATGAACCAGGGCCGCTACGACGAGGCCGCCACCATATTGCGCGACGTACTACAGACCGAATCGGGCGACACACACATCCGCAGCCGCTCGGCCAGCCTCCTCGCCCGCGCCTCCAAGCTCAAGGGCGACACACAGGCGTACATCCACTACCTGACCTTAGCCATAGGCGCCGATATACGCCGCGGCAGTGTCGACCTGCCGTCGCTCCATAACCTCGCCATGGCCCTGCACGGCATCGGCGACGAAGACCGCGCCTACCGCTACATGCACATTGCCGCCGAGGACGCCAACCGCTCGGCAGTGAAAGCGCGCAAGATGCAGGCGTCGATGGCGGCGCCGCTCATTCAGGACGACCATGTGGCCACGCTCGAGCAAAGCCGCCACGGCCTCACCATAACGCTGATAGCGCTGGCGGTGACACTGGTGATAATAGTGATGATGCTCCTGCGCGCCCGCCGCGAGACCCATAAATTGCGCACGGCCCGTCACGACCTCAGCCTCGCCAACAGAAAAAGGAGATTCACATGTCGCAGTTTCTGTCGCTGTGCCTGCAGTACATGGACCGCATGCGCCAGTTCTCGCTGTCGGCCTGCAGCAAGCTCGCCGCAGGCAAGACCGACGAGGTGACGCGGATGCTGCAGGGCGACTCGTTGATGAACGAGCAGACCGAGGCCTTCTTCAGCGTCTTCGATGACGCCTTCCTCAACATCTACCCCACCTTCGTGCGCGACGTCAACGCCCTGCTGCAGCCCGACAAGCGCATCGAGCTGCGCGATGGTGAGCGTCCCAACACCGACCTGCGCATCCTGGCCTTCATGCGCATGGGCCTCGAGGACTCGGGACGCATAGCCCAGATTCAGGGTTACTCGGTCAACACCATCTACGCCTACCGCAACAAACTGCGCAACCGCGCCATCAACCGCGACTCTTTTGAAGAAGATATCATGAAAATCAGCCTCTAAGCTCCGATTTGTTGTATTTTTGTCAATTTTACTTTCACAATTGTAAATCCAAAAGTGTTAAAGTTCTAAACAGACATTAAAGCATAATTTTACAATCCACGACTATATTCTGACGCTCAACACATTAAGCCAAAACAGGCTAATCATCGTACATAAAGAATGTTAAGAGCATTTGGAGCGCCTGACTTATGTGCGTATCTTTGCATTATCGAAACCGGGATGGCACCGACAAAGATTTTTGAGGGTAAACCGATCATCATCCTGACTTGAAAACATCCCACCCTGACATTGCCGGACAAGGACAAGAGAACGCCGCGACCCCAAGCCGCCCCGCTCCCCATTAACCGCAAGACACAGTACGGGACGCCAAGAGTCGAAAAGCACACACGATGAAAGGGTAAACTTCTGAAATCAAACTATATAGGGTTAGTATAGATTGTTAGTATTTTTTCATGTCTTATTCTTCAAAAAATATTCGAGCTATTTGAATATCACTGATGAAATTGACAAAGAAAAATGTGTTTTATGTTAGTTATGTAATTGTTTTAAGTTATTAAAACGGCATCAGGACGTCCTCGTGAGAAGGCGCCCTGTTTGTTTTTGCAACATTTCTTTTTGTAAATACGTTAATAATTTAAAGTACGTCACTTTTAAGTACTTGATAATTTGGGGAAATAAAAATTTATCGCAACTTTGCAACAAAACAATTGAAGCCATGATACGTTCAATACCAAATCCCCCGATGGACAGAGAGGATGTCGCTCGTTTCCGTCAGAACCTGGAGAAACATCTCCGAGGGGATTTTAGTGCCGAAGAACGACATCGCATTGAAGAGCGCAAGGCTCGGACTGAAGCAATCACCAAACGCATAACAGCCAACTGTGGTGGCAAAAACCCAATACTCGGATACTGACCTCCGGATAAGACTTATGACTGGAGGCTGTGTCAAAATAGCCTAAATGTAGGGACATGCCTTTGGCATATCTATACAAACCGTTGGTTTTCAGGCTTAACATCGCAAAGCGATGTCCCTACATCATTAAATTCCCGCAATTTGACACACCCTCTTTCATGTGGGGTCAAGGAACTTTATGACTTTTTCAGATACGAGGTCAAAGAGTGTGTAGAGCGTAAATATCTCTCGGCATATTGCGCATTTACTGAATCGGACGGTATAGTGGCAGCGTTCACTCTGATGAATGATGCCATTATGATTGACTCGGAGAATGAGAAAACGGATTTCTTTGATGACTTAAGACTGGAAGAGGATTCGTCTGTTATTGACTTTTTCAAAAGGCAATCTTCATTTCCTGCCATTAACATAGGTCATTTAGGCACATCAGCAGATTTTTAGGACAACGGTATCGGAATGTTTATCGTTGAGTTCGTCGCCGGTACATTCTCTCTGTATCGACAGGCAGGATGTCAGTTCATTACTGTAGACGCACTCAACAATCCAAGAACCGTCCGTTTCTATTTGAATAACCAGTTCAATTTCCAGACAAACCAAGATTTCTATTCGGCCACCAGACGAATGTACCGAATTCTTTAGTAATAGTCATATCAAAAGGCAATCTAAACAATTCGTGTGGTTCGACAGACACAACAAAAAAAATGGAAGCTCAAATGAACTTCCATTTTGATGTTGCCTTGGAAAGATTCGAACTCTCACAGGCGGAACCAGAATCCGACGTGCTACCATTACACCACAAGGCAATTTGTTTAAGCGCCCGCTCTATCGCGTTTGCGGTGCAAAGGTAGACCTTTTTTTTATTCCGTGCAAGCCTTTTTGAGATTTTTTTCATGCCCGATGCACTTTTTCTACGATTTTATGCCGTACCTTTGCAAATGCAGAACGCAACAATGCTTTCGTTTGTCGACGCGACAATTCAGCTATTCAACCGCTTATGAAAATTTTACGACTAATCGCCATACTTTTGTTTGTTTCCGCCGTTGCTCCGTCGGTTTCGGCACAGAGCCGCAACCCCGAGATGAAATTCCGCGATATCGAGCACAGCGACAAAAAGGACACGCTGGGTCTTGAGGAACGTCCGTATTTCCTGCTAATCGGACAGAGCGAGGAGGCGCTTGCCAACCACGACTACGAGGCAGCCGGTCTGCGGCTGGTGGAGGCGATGGGCATCGAGCCCAACAACCCACTCAACGTGGCCCTGCTGTCAAATCTCGGCATGATATATTACTATAATGAGCAGGACTCGATGGCGCTTGTCACACTGAATGTGGCGGTGGAGCGCGCACCCAAACTTATCGGAGCCCACGAGAACCGCGCCCGCGTGCTCATCGGCATGGGACGTGACGCCGAGGCTTACGACGAATACGGCACTATCATAGGCATCGACTCGCTCAACTGCGACGCCCGCTTCACACACGGCATGATGGCTCTTTATCGCGGCGACCTGTCCACGGCAAAGGCCGACTTCGCCGTCCTCGACAAGGTAGTTCCGCTGTGGAGCAAGACCATCCTCGCCAACGCCACCATGTACGCCATGACGGGTAACGACGTCGAGGCCGCCTCGCTCTACCGGCGCCTGCTCGACAAGGACAAACTGCCCGAATACTACTCCGCCCTTGCCGGTTGTCTGATTCAACTCGACAACCTTGACGAGGCAGGAAAAGTCATCGGCGAAGGGCTCGCACGTTTCTCCTCCGACCCCGAACTCTACTATTACCGCGCCCTGCTCAATCACAAGCGCTATCTCCCCCAGGAAGCCCATAGCGACGCAAAAAAAGCAATAGAGCTGGGGGCTAATCGTGATAAAGTCCTTAAAATTTTCCAGAAGTAGGGGGCGCTGTGATAATGGTCCATCTGCGGCGTCACTACGGACAGGCGGGTTCGGTCACGTACTTTTGTACGCTCCCTTCACCCTTCGTCCTATGCTCCTAGCATCTGGACCATTCTGACCGCACCCCTCCCGACACGCAAATAATTTGCTGAAACAAAGCATTCACACAGACACATGCCATTTTTCGGTACATTTTGGCCGAATTGAATAGAAATTTAGTATCTTTGTAGTTGAAACACGAGGGTCGCTCTGACCCCTAACATATACTGACAATGATACTTTCAATGACGGGCTTCGGAAAGGCTACTGCCGAGATGCCCGACAAAAAAATCACCGTAGAAATCAAATCGTTGAACTCCAAGCAGTTTGACATGAGCGTGCGCATGCCCGGCTGTTACCGCAGCGTCGAGCTTGAGCTGCGCGGCCTCGTCGCCGCCCGTCTTGAGCGCGGCAAGGTGGACATGTGCGTCAGCATAGAGCGCAAGGGTTCGTCGGCATCCGTTTCCTTCGACACCGACGCCATGCTCAATATCAAGAACGCCATCGCCGAGGCTTCACGCGCTGTCGGCATCCCCGAGCCGGCCGACTGGTGGAGCCTTATGACGCGCTTCCCCGAGACAATGTCCGCCGACAGCGACAAAGCCGCCGACGAAACCGAGACAGCCGCCCTCGCCAAAGCTACTGCCGAAGCCGTGGACGCCCTGATGAACTACCGCCGCGCCGAAGGCATGCGCCTTGAGGAATTCTTTGCCGAGCGCATCCGCATCATCGGCGAGCTTCTCAGCGAGGTACCCAAGTACGAGACCGAACGCATCGACCGCATCAAGTTGCGCCTTGCCGACGGCCTCGGCAAAATTCCTGCCGTTGACTACGACAAGGGGCGACTCGAGCAGGAGATGATTTTCTACATCGAAAAACTCGACGTCACCGAGGAGAAGCAGCGCCTGGGCCAGCACCTCAGATATTTCATGGAGACGATGACTCAGCCCAAACCCGGCCAGGGCAAGAAACTCGGCTTCATAGCCCAGGAGATGGGTCGCGAAATCAACACCCTCGGTTCGAAGAGCAACCAGGCCGAGATGCAGAACCTCGTTGTCCGCATGAAGGACCAGCTCGAACAGATAAAGGAGCAGGTGCTCAACGCAATGTAATGAATTTTCCAACCAAAATCCTCTCTCATATATGTCTGAAAAAGGTAAAATAGTTGTCATATCGGCCCCTTCGGGCTGCGGCAAGTCCACAATCATCAACTCAATCCTCGGCACCGGCGAGCTGCCCCTGCGCTTCTCCGTGTCAGCCACAAACCGCGCACCCCGACAGGGCGAGGTTGACGGCGTCAACTACCACTTCCTCACCACCGAGCAGTTTCGCGACGCCATCGCCGGCGGCGAGTTCGTCGAGTGGGAGCAGGTCTATCCCGGACGCTTCTACGGCACGCTGCGCAGCGAGCTCACCAACGCCATCGAGAAGGGCGAGAACATCATCCTCGACATCGATGTCAAAGGAGCCCTCAATGTCAAGAAACAGTTCGGCGACCAAGCCATCACCATCTTCATCCTCCCGCCCGACATCGAGACCCTGCAGAAACGCCTCGAAAAGCGCGGCACCGACGCTCCCGAGGTCATCGCCGAGCGCATCGGCAAAGCCCGCTACGAGATTGACCATGCCCCGCAGTTCGACCTCCGCATCGTCAACGACGACCTCCCCGTCGCCGTCGCCGCCACCGAGTCGGCCATTAGCACGTTCCTGCATCAGCCCGCATGCCGCAAGGCCGACTGAACCGGATGAAAGAGACGATAGGCATCCTCGGCGGGTCGTTCAACCCCGTGCACATCGGCCACCTCATGCTGGCGTCGTACCTCAGCCAGTGGGGCTATGTCGACAAGGTATGGCTGACGCTATCGCCGCTCAACCCGCTCAAAGAGGTGTCAGCACTAATCGCCGACACCGGGCGGCTGGCCATGCTTGACATCGCCGCCAAAGGAATGACGGGGACGGAAGTCTGCGACATCGAGCTGTCTATGCCCCGTCCGTCCTACACCATCGACACCCTCGACGAGCTGGCACGCCGTTATCCCGACAAGCAGTTCAGGCTCATCATCGGCTCGGACAACTGGCTGGTCTTCGACCGCTGGCGCGAGCCTGAGCGCATTCTCGCCGACTACGGCATCATCGTCTACCCGCGCCCCGGTTACGACGTCACTGCAGAGATGATGCGTCCCGGCATGACGCTCGCCGATGCCCCCGTGGCCGACATCTCCAGCACCTTCATCCGCGCCGCCATCGCCGACGGCAAGGACATGACGGCCTTTCTTCCGCCCGGCGTCTTCAAATACATCAACGACAACAAATTATACCGAAGATAAGACATGAACAACCAGCAGCTCAGCAACAACACCCTGGCGCTGATAGCACTGTGCAACGAATACCGCCAGAGCGCCGAACAGGCCCGCGACCTCAGCCGCGACGGCTTCATTGACGCCGTTCTGCGCCTCCTCCCCCGCATCTACATCGCCGTCACCGACGTCCCCCAGAGCCCCGACGGCTCCGAGATGTTCATGCAGGACGCCCTCGACGAGGACTACTACGACTCCGTACGCCGCGGCATAGAGTCGGTGATGGGCGAGGATGACACCTACCTCGACGTCTTCGAGGAGGACATGAAATACTCGGATACCCCCATCAGCGCCAGCATCGCCGAGGGCTGCGCCGACCTTTTCCAGGTCTTCTACAATTACCTCGAAACGGTGCGCGAGGCCCCCAACGAGCTCATCGAGGAGGCCACCCTGACACTCCGCGAGGACTTTGCCCAATACTGGGCCCGCACACTCTGCAACGTCCTCCGCGCCGTCAACGCCGTGCGGTACAGGTAAGGCCGTGTGCCGCACCCTGGCTTATCCGGCCGATGTAGGGACATCGCTTTGCGATGTCAGTCCTGCCGGAAGGCCGCGGCATGCCGCGACCCTACACCCGGTCCAACGTGCCAAAGGCACGTCCCTACATCCCGTACTATTTGCGACCCCCCGAACCGGCAATTTTAAATTATTAATTCTCAATTTTAAATTCTGATATCGTGACACTGAAAGAATTTCTCGACAGCTCACCCGTAAACTTTTTGGCTGTCAAAACCATACAGGCCGAGCTCGACAAAGCCGGATTCTCACAATTGAACCTGCGCGACAAATGGGATGTCAGGCCCGGCGGCAAATACTATGTCATCCAGAACGGCAGCGCCATCTTCGCCGTCATCGCCGGTACTGACACACAGCCATCGGCCTTCCACATTGTGTCGGCACACAGTGACTCCCCCTGCTTCCGCGTCAAACCCGGATGCGAGATGATGGGCGAAGGCCGTATGCTCCGCCTCAACACCGAGGTCTACGGCGGTCCCATCCTATACACCTGGTTCGACCGTCCACTGTCGTTGGCCGGACGCGTCATCCTGCGCTCGGACGACGTGCTCAACCCCACCGCCGTCACCGTCTGCTTCAAGCGGCCTATGCTCACCATCCCGCACCTGGCCATACATTTCAACCGAGCCGTCAACGAGGGTAACAAGCTGTCCAAGCAGAAGGACATGCTGCCCGTAGTAGGCCGTCTGCCGGTGGACGAGGAGGCCGAGGGCTGGCTAAAGCGCACCGTCGCACGCGAACTCGGCGTCGACCCGTACGACATCCTCGACTACGACCTCTCGCTCTACGACACAACCAAGGCCACCGTGACGGGAGCCTTCGGCGACTTCATCCAAAGCGGACGCATCGACGACCTCTCCATGGCCCACGCCGCCATGAGCGCGCTGCTGGATGCCCATGCAGACAGCGCCGCCACCCGCGTCATGGCCATCTTCGACAACGAAGAGACCGGCTCAGGCACCAAGCAGGGCGCCGGCTCGCCCATCCTCGACACCATCCTGCGCCGCCTCAACCTCAGCCTCGGCGGCGACGAGGACAGCTACCTGCGAGCACTTGCCGCCTCGTTCATGATTAGCGCCGACAACGGCCACGGCGTGCACCCCAACTACGTCGAGAAGCAGGACCCCACCAACCATCCCGTCCTCGGCGACGGCCCCGTCATCAAAATCAACGCCAACTGCAAGTACATGACCGACGCCGACTCGGCCGCCGTCTTCGCCTCGATATGCGAGAAAGCCGCCGTGCCCTACCAGTACTTCGTCAACCACAGCGACGTCGCCGGCGGCTCCACCCTCGGCAACATCCTCACGTCGCAGATGCCCATGCGCGGCGTCGACATGGGCGCCCCCGTCTGGGCCATGCACTCGGTGCGCGAGACGGCCTCGCTCAAGGACCAGGAGTACACCATCCGCGCCTTCACCGAGTTCTACAACCTTTAACCCAGTCCCCCCTTTCCGGCCAATGACCGTCCGTACAGACATCTTCAGCGGCACACCGTCCGCCTACGTCCGCCGCGTGGGCGTGCAGCTGCTGTGGCGCTGGTGGTGGGCGTGGCTCACCCCCGTCGCCGCCTGTTTCGTCGCAGCGGCATGGGAAGCCGTATGGGTCTT
Source organism: Muribaculaceae bacterium (assembly GCA_051890455.1). Classification (GTDB taxonomy): domain Bacteria; phylum Bacteroidota; class Bacteroidia; order Bacteroidales; family Muribaculaceae; genus CAG-873. The sequence goes on along the minus strand of JBJFEE010000072.1, from coordinate 36,856 downwards.
TGTGGGCTTCATGCTGCTGTTCATGCTATACCCAGGGCTGATGCTCATGGTGTATTACTACTACGCCTTCTCGCCCAAGGCCCTGCTCACACTCCAGCCAAAGACAGTGGAGCTCTCCGACGGCACGATGACCGTCATCTACTGCGGCGAGCGGCACATCGAACCGCGCACCTATACCCGCGCCGACATAAAAAGCGTCGAGACGGGGCGCAAAACGGTGACCGTATATTTCCGCAAGCCGCGCTACAGCCACCTCAGCATTCCACTCAGCGCCGTTCCGGACAGCCAAAGGACAGATTTTTTAACTTTATGCGATAATCTCGCCCCCGATTTGGCATAAAAATTGCTCCTTATTTGTTCTATCATCATTAGACATGCTTATCTGAAACAGTTTTTATGACACAAACCGAAATAAACAGCATAAACGACCGCGTTGTCGAACACGTCGCCGGTGGACGCGTCCGCGACGCTCTGGCCCTGCTGCGCAACACCACGGAGTCGCAGATGCTGTGGGAAATCACCGACGAAATCAACCGCATCGAGCAGAGCTATGCCTACATGCTGCAGTACCTCACTGACGGCTCGGCCGACCCGGGGCGCGATGACATGTACGCGGCCATCGTCTCCGGCATCTACGGCATCCTTGACCGGCTGACGCGCCGTCTGCGCCTGCCCGAGGCCCCTACACTCTATTTCAGCAGCGTCCGCGTCGCCCAGGCCCGCAAGCCGTCGCTGTCGGCCATGCTCAACCAGTGGCAGGAGGCCTACGCCTCCGCAGTCGCTGCCGGCACCGAGAACGGCGACACCACCGACCGCCGCGAGCTGGAGCGCCTGGAGACAAACCTCTTCCGCGTGCTGTGGACCGACATGCCTTTCGATGCCTCCGACGCCGTCGTCCTCCGCGCCCTCGACCCCGCCACGCCCCGGCGCCTCAAGTCGCTGCTGGTGACCGGCCTGACCTTAGGGCTGATGGAATATTTCGACACCGCGCGACTTGACGCCCTAATCGAGATTTACACCACCGGCGTCAGCGCCATCACCGACGAGGGCGACGAGCGCGAGGGCGCCTACGACCTCACGAGCATGGCCCTCACCGGCATCCTGCTCACGCTGTTCAAGTACCGCAAGCGCCCGCTGCCCGCCACCACACGCCGCCGCCTCGACGCCCTGCGCACCGTTCCGCGCTGGCTCAGCGACCTGCGCCTGGCCTTCCTCGAACTCATCCGCACACGCTACACCGAGCGCATCAACCGCACCATGCAGGAGGACATCATCCCCGGCATGATGAAGATGCGCACTCAGATTATCGACAACATCAGCAAGGGCGACCTCGACCCCGCCGACCCCGACGCCAACCCCGAATGGGAGGAGATACTGGCAAAGAGCGGTGTCGCCGACAAGCTGCGCGAGCTCACCGAGCTGCAGCAGGAGGGCGCCGACGTGTTCATGAGCACCTTCTCGCACCTCAAGAGCTTTCCCTTCTTCACCGAAATCTCCAATTGGTTCATACCCTTCGAGGCCGGACGCACCGACATCGCCAAGTCGCCCATGCCCGACACGCTCGCCCGCTTTATCGAGCGCCTACCCGTGCTGTGCTCCAGCGACAAATATTCGTTCTTCCTCTCGCTGTCCATGGTTCCCCGCGAGCAGCAGGAACTCATGCTCTCGCAGTTCAAGAGCCAGAGCGGCCAGCTTATGGAGGAGATGACCTCGGCCCTCGACGCCGGAACTCCCGACGACCTCCGGCGCCGCACCCTCAGCGGATACATGCGCAACCTTTACCGCTTCTACAACCTCTTCCGCCGCAAGGGCGAGTTCTACAACCCCTTCAGCGAAGGCGTCAACCTCCTCGAAATCCCCGACCTCGGCTATGCCTTCGACGACCCCGAGCTGCTGCGCGTAGTGGCCGAGCTGTTCTTCCGCTACGAATACTGGCAGGACGCCGCCGGAGCCTTCGCCCGCCTTGACAAGGTCGCCGGACCCGACGGACCGGTGTTCCAGAAACTCGGCTACGCCCACGAGCGCCTCGGCGACGCCGACAAGGCACTCGAATACTACCACCAGGCCGAAATCTTCACCCCGGACAGCAAATGGCTTCTGTCGCGCCTCGCCGCCGTCTACAGCGCCAAGGGGCAGCTCGCCCAGTCCGCCGACTACTACGACCGGCTGTCCAAGCTCGACCCCGAGAGCGTCGAATATGCCCTCCGCTCGGGCTTCATCCTCCTGCGCCAGCACCTGTACGACAAGGCCATAAAAGAATTCTACAAGGCCGAATACCTCGACAGCAAAGGCACCCGCGCCTGGCGCCCTCTGGCATGGACGCTGTTCCTTGACCGCCGCTTCGACGACAGTCAGCGGTACTACGACCGCATCCTTGACGACGCCCCCACAGCCACCGACCTGCTCAACGCCGGGCACCTCCGCATGGCACGTGGCCAGTACAAGGAGGCCATAGCCCGCTACACCGAGGCTCTCAGCCTCAAACACGGCAACACCGAGGCACTCCTCGCCGACATCAAAAACGATACCGAGGCCCTCAGAGTAGCCGGAGTAGACCCCCGCACCATCGCCATGGTCACCGACGCCATGCTGTACTCACTAAAAAAATAGGTTGAGCGGTAACTTGCCGTCAAGCCATGTAGGGACATCGCTTTGCGATGTAGGGTCGCGGCATGCCGCGGCCTTATCCGGATGGTTGCTGACATTCGGCGGACGCTTTAAAAAGCGTCCCTACATGCCGGAAATACCCGGCCTAATTTTTAATTTTAAATTTTCAATTCTTAATTTTACATCCTATGGTAATCCAACGCAAACAGACACTGCTGCTTCTGGCAGCCCTGATACTCATGGTCGTTTTTCTGTTCATGCCCGTGGGCATCGTCAGCCCCAGCGGCAAGGAACTCATGTCGAGCGATTTTGTGGCCTCGTACATCATGGCCATCACCTCCGTCCTCCTCATCGGCGCCGGCATCTTCATGTTCCGCAACCTTAAACGTCAGATGGCGATGATGTGGGTCGTCATTGCCCTCCTCGCCGCCACCGGCGTCACCGTCGCCGTCCAGGCCTGCAACACCCCCGGCCTCGAATTCCAGTGGACCGGCACACTCTTCCTCGATATCTGCGCCATCATCCTGGTCTTCCTCTCCTGGCTCTTCATGCGCGCCGACCTCCGTCTCCTCCGCAGCGCCGACCGTTTCCGGTAAGTCAGCTGTTACCTACTATTAATCCCGGCCCTTGTAGGGACATCGCTTTGCGATGTTAGTCCTGCCCGAAGACCAGAACCGGCAGGCTTAACATGCCAAAGGCACGTCCCTACATAGGGATATATGCCAAACGTCCGACCGGCAGGCTTAACGTGCCAAAGGCACGTCCCTACATGGGGAAATCCCGCATAACGTTGAAAAAAATCCCGCATAACGTTGACAAAAAAAATCCCGCAAACCGTTGACAATCCGTCTTTGGTCTGCGGGATTTTTTGTGCCGTTTTCCTTACTTTTTGAGTTTGGGGGAGAGGTAGCGGGCGGTGTAGCCCTCGCCCTTGGCGACAATCTGCTCGGGGGTGCCGGTAGCGACGAGGGTGCCGCCGCGCTCGCCGCCCTCGGGGCCGATGTCGATGACGTTGTCGGCGCACTTGATAACGTCGAGGTTGTGCTCGATGACAACGACGGTGTGTCCCTCGGCGATGAGGCGGTCAAATGCCTTCAGCAACGTCTTGATGTCGTGGAGGTGCAAGCCGGTGGTGGGCTCGTCGAAGATGAACATCGTGGGCTCGGTGTGGGCGCCGCCGAGGAAGCTGGCCAGCTTGACGCGCTGGTTCTCGCCGCCGGAGAGTGTCGAGGACGACTGACCCAGGCGGACATATCCCAGGCCGACCTCGGCGAGGGGTTTAAGCCGCTCGGCAACACGGCGGGCGGTGGCATTGTCCTTATCGGCGGAGAAGAAAGCGATGGCATCGTCGACGGTCATGTCAAGGATGTCGTTAATGTTTTTGCCGCGATAGGTCACCTCCAGCACCTCGGGCTTGAAGCGCTTGCCGTGGCAAGCCTCGCACTCGACGGTGATGTCGCTCATGAACTGCATCTCTATGGTGATTGTGCCCTCGCCCTTGCACTCGTCGCAGCGTCCGCCATCGGTGTTGAACGAGAAGTAGGCTGGGGTGAAGCCCATCTGCCGCGACAGCTGCGTGTCGGCGAAGAGCTTGCGTATCTCGTCGTAGGCCTTGATGTATGTGGCGGGATTGGAGCGCGATGACTTGCCGATGGGGTTCTGGTCGACAAACTCGACATTGCCCAGCGCCGACAGGTCGCCGCCGATGCCGTCGAATTTGCCGGGAGCGTCGGCGGGCTGTCCGAAGTGGCGTGCCAGCGAGCGCCAGAGTATGTCGCGCACGAGTGTGGACTTGCCCGAGCCGCTGACGCCGGTGACGACGTTGAGAACGCCGAGGGGGATGCGCACGTCGATGTCTTTGAGGTTGTGCTCGCGCGCGCCCTTGACGTCGATATACGAGCGGGACTTGCGGCGGCTGGTGGGGACGGCAATGCCGTCGCGTCCGGTGAGGAAGTCGGCGGTGTGGCTGTTCTTTGCTTCGGCCAGACCGCTGTACGGGCCCTGGTAGACGATGGTGCCACCGAGGCTTCCGGCGTCCTTGCCTACGTCGACGATGTAGTCGGCATGGCGCATGATGTCCTCGTCGTGTTCGACAACGACGACGGTGTTGCCGATTTTCTGCAGGCTGCGCAGCACGCCTACGAGTTTTTCGGTGTCGCGTGAGTGCAGGCCGATGCTGGGCTCGTCGAGGATGTAGAGCGAGCCGACGAGACTGCTGCCGAGGGAGGTGGCCAGGTTGATGCGCTGGCTCTCGCCGCCGCTGAGGCTGTTGCTGAGGCGGTCGAGGGTGAGGTAACCCAGGCCGACGTTGACCAGGAAGGTGAGGCGGCTGCGTATCTCTACCAGCAGACGCTGCGCAATCCTGGCGTCGTGCTCGTCCAGTCTCAGGTCGCTGAACCACTGCAGCAGGTCGGCCACGGGCATGGTGACGAGCTCGCCGATGGACTTGTCGCCGACGCGGACGTACGAGGCCTCGGGGCGCAGACGGCTGCCGTGGCAGTCGGGGCAGGTGGTTTTGCCGCGGTAGTTGGCGAGCATGACGCGGTACTGTATCTTGTGCTGCTGGGTGCCGATGAACTCGAAGAAGCCGTCGATGCCCTTCGAGCCGGGGACGCCGTGCCACAGCATGTCCTTCTGCTCCTGCGTGAGGTCGTGGTAGGGACGGTGGACGGGGAAGCCGACCTGACCGGCGGCGTGGATGAACTCGCGCTTGAACTCGCTCATCTTGGGTCCGCGCCAGCACATCACGGCATCGTCATAGACAGACAGGCCGGGGTTGGGAATGACGCGGCTCTCGGCAATGCCCATAATCTTGCCGAAGCCCTCGCAGCGCGGGCAGGCGCCGTAGGGGTTGTTGAAGTTGAACATCTGGTCGGAAGGCTCGGCAAAGGTTATGCCGTCGGCCTCGAAGCGCGTGGAAAAGCTGCGTCGGACGGGCTTTCCGGGCTTCTTCCACACCAGTAGCTCAAGGGCGTCGTGACCCTCGAAGAAGGCCGTCTCGGCCGAGTCGGCAAGGCGTGCCAGGGTGTCCTCGTCGGAGGCCGATGTCATTCGGTCGACAAGGAGCATACGGCCGCCCGCGTCGGTGGACTCGGGGTCGACAGACGTCAGCAGGTCCTCTATCTCCTCGAAGTTGCCGTCAGCGTCCACCATACGTGAATAACCGGCTTTCTGGTATACGTCGAGCTGGGTGACGAAGCGGCGCTTCTCGGGCATGGTCACGGGGGCGGCGACGGCGATACGTGTGCCCCCGGGGAGTGCCTGCACGGCAGCCACGACGTCCCCGACACCCTCGCGCCGCACCTCTTTGCCGGTGACGGGCGAGTAGGTGCGGCCCACGCGCCCGAAGAGCAGACGCATGTAGTCGTAGATTTCGGTGGACGTGCCGACGGTCGAGCGCGGGTTGCGGGTGTTGACCTTCTGCTCGATGGCGATAGCGGGCGGCAGACCGCGGATGTAGTCGCACTCGGGTTTGTGCATGCGCCCTAAAAACTGGCGGGCGTAGGCACTGAGGCTCTCGACATAGCGTCGCTGGCCCTCGGCATACAGCGTGTCGAACGCCAGCGATGACTTGCCCGAGCCGCTGAGGCCGGTGACGACGGTGAAACGGTTGCGCGGGAACTCCACATCGACGTTCCTGAGGTTGTTGACGCGGGCTCCCTTGATCTGAATATTCGACGAGGGCGCACGTCCCCCGTCATTTTCAATGATTCGGTTTATTTGCTTAGTTATGCTTCTTGACATTCCTTTTGTATGTTCTGCGATGAAGCGGCACGGCTTAACGGCCTGACACGCCGCATTTTCGGCCCCGTTCCCATTCGTGGCGGAGCATTATACAAAGGTACGGATTTTTCGGCTGACGCACAAGCGGCCTCAACTTTTCAAAACATCTTTTGTGGTTTGTTAATTAAACAGAAAAATGTGTCAGAATACGAATCAGTGATGCAGGGGCATCGCTTTGCGATGTCAGTCCTGCCCCAATGGACCGACCCGGCAGGATTAACATGCCAAAGGCATGTCCCTACA
>JBJFEE010000072.1:0-30123 GCA_051890455.1 Muribaculaceae bacterium | reverse complement strand
GGAAACTGTGTCAGAATGCGATTCAGTGATGTAGGGACATCGCTTTGCGATGTCAGCCCTGCCCCAATGGACCGACCCGGCAGGATTAACATGCCAAAGGCATGTCCCTACATTCAGGCTATTTTGAACCCTTGTTAATTAAACAGGAAACTGTGTCAGAATGCGATTCAGTGATGTAGGGACATCGCTTTGCGATGTCAATCCTGCCCCAATGGCCCGACCCGGCAGGATTAACATGCCAAAGGCATGTCCCTACATTCAGGCTATTTTGAACCCTTGTTAATTAAACAGGAAACTGTGTCAGAATGCGATTCAGTGATGTAGGGACATCGCTTTGCGATGTCAGCCCTGCCCCAATGGACCGACCCGGCAGGATTAACATGCCAAAGGCATGTCCCTACATTCAGGCTATTTTGAACCCTTGTTAATTAAACAGGAAACTGTGTCAGAATGCGATTCAGTGATGTAGGGACATCGCTTTGCGATGTCAATCCTTCCCCAATGGACCGACCCGGCAGGATTAACATGCCAAAGGCATGTCCCTACATTCGGGCTATTCTGAACCCTTGTTAATTAAACAGCGGGGCCAGCAGGATTATGACAATGCCGGCGGGGCAGACCCAGCGCAGGAGGAAAACGACGAGGCCGACGGGGACGTGTTTAAGCCGTCCCTCGTTGGTGAGCTGTGCGCGCATGAGTTTTCCACTCAGTTTCCAGCCGGCATAGATACTTATCAGCAGGCCGCCGACGGGCAGGCAGATGTTGGAGGAGACGTCGTTGAAAAGGTTGAAGAAGCTGATGGTATACCCGCCGACGGTGATGTCGCTGACACCGGAGAACGACAGCGTACACAGCACTCCGCCCACGACGGCTATGGCCGTGGAGACGATACAGGCACGGCGGCGCGACCAGCCGCGCTCGTCGACGAAATAGGCTATCGAAATTTCGCTCATGGAGATTGTCGACGTCAGCGAGGCAACGACAAGCATCAGGAAGAACAGAATGGCCACGCCGATGCCGCCGAGCATGGAGGCGAAGATGGAGGGCAGGACCTCAAAGACCAGCGTCGGACCCTCGGTGGGCTGAACACTGTAGGTGAAGACGGCGGGGAAGATGAGGATACCGGACATCACGGCCACCAGCGTGTCGAGGCCGGCGGTGATAGTCGCGCTGCGCAGCAGTTTGGTCTCCTTGCTGAAATAGGAGGCGTAGGTGAGCATACAGCCCAGACCTATCGAGAGCGAGAAAAAGGCCTGACCGAGCGCGCTTATCACCACTTTGGGCGTGATGGCGCTCCAGTCGGGTGCGAACATGAAGCCGAGGCCCTCGCGTGCTCCGGGCATGAACAGCGAGTTGATGCTCAACACGATGAGGATAACGAAGAGCAGCGGCATAAGGATGTTGGACACGCGCTCGATGCCTTTCTGCACGCCTCCCTGCACGACGAGGTAGTTGACGGCAAGGAAGAGGAGCGTCCAGAACAGCGGACGCCACGAATGAGCCGAGAACTCGGTGAAGACGCTGCCGTAGTCGGTGCCCTCGGCCAGCAGCGAGCCGGTGCATGCCTGCCAGAGGTATTCGAGGGTCCAGCCTGCCACAACGGAATAAAAGCTCAATATCATCAGCGACGATATTATGCCCATATAGCCGACGTAGTGCCACGGACGCGAGGCACCGAGGCGGCGGAAGCAGCCGTAGAAATCGCTGCGCGACTGACGTCCGAGAACAAACTCGGCGCATATCACAGGAATGCCGAGCAGGAGGATGAAGACGACATAGCACAGGATGAAGGCGGCGCCTCCGTGGCTGCCGCACTCGTACGGGAAGCGCCAGATGTTGCCCAGCCCGACGGCCGAGCCGACGGTGGCGGCGATGACGCCGAGGCGCGTTACAAACTGTGATCTCTTCGGTTTTGTCTCTGTTGGCATTGTTTTTTACCTTAGAAATTGTGTTAGGCGTGTCGAAATGCGAATTTCCGGTAATGTAGGGACATCGCTTTGCGATGTGAATCCTGTCGCCCTGCCGGCCTAACGTGCCAAAGGCACGTCCCTACATTCAGGCAATTCTGACACGTTTTTATATTCTATGCAAATCAATTGGCCCGCTCCTCTTCAGGGGTTTTAAAATAATCTCGTGCCCTGGGGTGGTAGCCCCTGGGCGTTTTAGCGGCTTTGTGTCGTTTGGCCTTTTGGGTTTTGGCCGTATCGGCGGGTGCGTTTTTCGGGGCTTCCGCCGGGGCTTGGGTTACCACGGGCACAGGGGGCGCCGGGGCGGGCTTGCGTGTGGCGAACCACAGTATGGCGCAGATGGCGGCTAAGCATACCGACAGCAGGGCGATGCGTTCACGGCTGAAGACGGGTTGCTTTTTTGCCATCGGTCAGAGGATGTTCGTGAGGAATATCGCGATAATGGCTACCGGAGCCACCCACTTGAGTATAACCCGGCAAACCTTGGCGAACCAAGGTTTGTACATGCCGTCGTTGGTGACCTGGTCGCTGAAGAAGCGCTTGGGAGCCACCCAGCCCACGTATAGGCTGGTGCCGAGGGCCACGAGGGGCAGCATGATGTTGTTGGTGAACTGGTCGAGCGCGTCGAACATTATCAGTCCGGCAATCTTGACGTCCTTGAGCGGGCCGAAGGACAGCGCGGTTACCGACGCCAATACCATCAGCGGCAGAAGCACGGCCAGGACGGCCTTGCGGCGCGACCACTTCATGCGCTCCTGCAGGAAGCATATCACCACCTCGGCAATGGAGACGGTGGAGGTCAGCGCGGCCACCATCAGCAGCAGGAAGAACAGCGCCGACCACAGCGAGCTGAAGGGAAGCGCTGCAAATACCTCCGGCAGGGTGACGAACACCAGCGTGGTGCCCGATACTCCGTGACCTTCAAGGCCGAACGAGCTGACGGCAGGGAAGATGATGAGGCCCATCATTATGGCCACCAGCAGTGTCAGCGACGACACAATCACCGCCGTCTGGCCAAGGTTGGTGCTGTTGGAATAATACGATGCGTAGGTGATGAGGATGCCCATGGCCAGGCTCAGAGAGAACATAGCCTGACCGAGTGCGTTGATGCAAACCGCAGGCGTAATCTTGCTGAAATCGGGGGTGAGGAAGAACTCGACGCCTTTGCCAGCACCGGGCAGTGACAGCGAAATCACGCAGAAGACCAACAGTATTACAAACAGCAGAGGCATAGCAATGTTGGACATGCGCTCGATGCCGCTTTGCACGCCGCCTAACAGGACAACGATGTTGAGGCCGACAAAGACTGCCGTAAACAGCGAGGCCTCCAAGGGCGAGCACACTATTGCGTCCTTGACGTCGGTGAAATAAGTGTCGGCGACGGCCGCTCCCCCGTCGGGACTGATGCCGGCGAAAAGGCTGCCGTCAAGGCTCTGCAGCAGGTAGTCGAGCGTCCATCCGCCCACCACCATATAGAAACAGAGTATCAGGAATGAGGCCAGGACGGCTCCCGCTCCGACCGTCCACCACACAGTGCCGGGAGCCTGCTTGCGGAACACGCCCACGGCGTCCGAGCGGAGGCCGCGTCCAAGCGCGAACTCCGACACCATCAGCGGCACGCCCAGCAGAAACACGCAAGCGATGTAAACAATCAGAAACGCCGCGCCTCCGTTTCCCTGCACCTCGGCGGGGAAGCGCCATACCGTGCCCAGGCCGACGGCCGAGCCTACGGTGGCGGCAATAAGTCCTATCTTGGTTTTGAAAAGTGGCATAACAAGTGGATTTTATATCCTAAGTAAGTTTCAAAAATTAGTTATAACATTTATTAAATTTGCCCCTTATGATATTTTGAGTTCTTTTGAGCGCTTTTCGCGCTTTCATTCAGTCGTTTAGCACGCTAAACTCCTTCATTCAAACCCGAAAATCATCTCAAAATCTCTTCAAAATATCCATAAGCTATTTTTTCAACTTACTTAACGGGATTTTTTGCCTTATAATATTCCACAAAAGTACAAATTTTTCTTGCAAATCGTTCATATACGGCCAAAACTTCCCCAATAATAGCACAAACTGCCGTCGCAGGCCGAAACTTAACAAAGTTTAACCCCATGCACAATGTCGTACATGACCGCAATTGAGTAATTTTGATGTCTGAAAGCTGTCATCAGCTGTCATCGTTCAAACGGTACAATCAAATTATCACACATTAATAAATAGTTTTAATAAATAGTTTTCATGAAAAAGGGTATTCTTTTTGCCGCGGCGCTGGCAGGCGCGCTGGCCGTCCAGGGAGCCGTTACTCCCCAGTGGCTGCGCAATCCAGCCATCTCGCCCAACGGCAGAACTCTGGCCTTCACCTACAAGGGTGACATCTGGACCGTCCCCGTCAGCGGCGGCCAGGCACGTCAGCTCACCACCAACGAGGCCTACGACACGGCTCCGATATGGAGCCCCGACGGCAAGACAATCGCCTTTGCCAGCAACCGTGCCACAGGCAGCCAGGACATCTTCACCATCCCCGCCCAGGGCGGTACGGCACGCCGCATCACCACCGACAGCGGAAGCGAGACGCCCCGCGCATGGCTGAGCGACTCCACTCTGCTCATCTCGGCCTCGGGCATGGGCTCTTCCTCGGCAATCCTGCACCCCAGCGCCGTCTCGCAGCCCATGTACACCGTCAACGTCAACCGTCCCGACCTCCGTCCCAGGCTCTACGCCCACGTGACGATGAATGCCGTCAGCGCGGACGGCAAGGGCCGCCTGCTCTACCAGGACCGCAAAGGCTACGAGGACCCTCTGCGCAAGCACGAGCGCTCGTCGGGCACACACGACATCTGGCTCACCGACGGCAAGACATACACCAAGCTCACCGACTTCAACGGCCACGATGACAGCCCCGTCTGGACCGGTGACGACAAATTCGCCTACATCAGCGAGAAAGACGGCATCCTCAACGTCTGGGAGCGCAATCTCGACGGTTCCGGCGACCGTCAGCTCACCGCTTTCAAGGACTTTCCCGTACGCTCGCTGACAGCAGCCAAGGACGGCACATTGGCCTTTACCTGGGACGGCGGCCTGTACGTCATGGCACCGGGCTCACAGCCCAAAAAGGTTGACGTCTCCATAGTCGCCGACGACTATGACCGCGACCTGCAGAAGCGCATCCTCGGCAGCGGCGCCACAACCCTCGCTCCCTCGCCCGACGGCAAGGAGGTGGCCTTCGTCCTCCGCGGCGACGTCTACGTCACCTCGGTGAAATACAAGACCACCAAACGCATCACCAACACTCCCGGCCAGGAGCGCCGCGTCACCTTTGCCCCCGACGGCAAGAGCCTCGTCTACGACAGCGAGCGCGACGGACAGTGGGGTCTGTACCAGACCACCATCAAGAACCCCGACGAGAAGAGTTTCGCCTACGCCACCGACCTCGTCGAGACTCCCCTCTACATCGACAAGGACGGCAAACCGGCCCAGCAGCCCGCCTTCAGCCCCGACGGCAAGAAGGTAGGCTTCCTGCTCGACCGCACGGAGGTCTGCGTCATCGACCCCAAGTCGAAGACTGTCACCACCGCCCTTGACGGCAAATACAACTACAGTTACTCGGACGGTGACGTCACCTTCGCATGGAGCCCCGACTCGAAATGGCTGCTCTGTTCGTACATCGGCGACGGCGGCTGGAACAACACCGACATCGCCCTTGTCAAGGCCGACGGCTCGGAGGTCGTAGACCTGACGGAGAGCGGCTACAGCGACGGCAATCCGCGCTGGGCCATGGGAGGCCGGGCCCTCACCTACGAGACCGGCCGCTACGGCATGCGCAGCCACGGCAGCTGGGGCGAGACCACCGACGTCGTTGTCATGATGCTCAACGGCGACGCCTGGGACGAGTTCAACCGCACCGAGGAAGAGGCCGCCCTCGCCAAGGAGGAGAAAGCCGACAAGGAAGAAGGCGACAAAGCCAAGGACAAGAAGGACAAGAAGGATAAGAAGGATAAGAAGGGCAAAAAAGACGGCAAGGACGCCGTCAAGGACCTTGAGTTCGAGCTTGCCGACCGTTACCACCGCACGGCGCGCCTCACCGGCATGTCGGGCTTTACGGGCGACTACTACCTCAGCGAGGACGGTTCGAAGCTCTACTACACCACCGTCAACGCCGACGGCAAGGCCAACCTGATGATGCGCGACCTGCGCGAGGGCGACACCAAAGTCCTCGTTCCCGGTCTTAGCGGAGGCTTCGAGCCTGACGCCAAGGGCGAGAACCTCTTCGTGGTCTCGGGCCGCGGCCTCAGCAAGGTCTCCATCCCCGACGGCAAGAAGGAGGACATCGAATTCGAGGCTCCCTACGACCGTCACCCCAGCCTTGAGCGCGAATACATCTGGGACCACATGGTCAGCCAGGTCGCCAACAAATTCCACGACGTCAGGATGCACGGCGCAGACTGGAAGAAGGTCGGTGCCGACTACCGCAAATTCCTTCCCGACATCGATAACGGCCGTGACTTCGCCGAACTGATGAGCGAGGCTCTGGGCGAGCTCAACGCCAGCCACACCGGCGGCCGCTACCGCGGTGCCGGCGCCCGCATGTCGACAGGCCGCCTCGGCGCCTTCTTCGACGAGAACTACGACGGCGAGGGCATCCGCATCGCCGAAGTCCTTCCCCGCGGTCCTCTGTCCGCCAAAAAGGATAAGGTGAAAGCCGGCGACGTCATCACCGCCATCGACGGTACCGCCATCGCTCCAGGCGCCGATTTCAACAATCTGCTCGAAGGAAAGGCAGACAAGAAGGTACGCCTGACAATCCGCCGCACCGACGGCAAGGTGGACAACATCACCGTCAAGCCCACCGACGACGTCAGCGACCTGCTCTATCAGCGCTGGGTCGAGCGCAACGAGGCATACGTCGACTCCATCTCCGGCGGCCGCATCGGCTACGTCCACATCGAGGGCATGGACTCGCCCTCTTTCCGCGAAGTCTACAGCAAGCTCCTCGGCAAATACCGCAACCGCGAGGCCGTGGTGGTCGACACCCGCTGGAACGGCGGCGGCTGGCTCCATAACGACGTGGCCCTGCTTCTCAACGGCAAGGAATACGTGCGCTACACTCCCCGTGGCCGCTACATCGGCTCTGACCCCTTCTCGCAGTGGACCAAGCCCTCTGCCATGCTCGTAAACGAAAGCAACTACTCGGACGCCCACGGCACCCCATACGTCTACCAGACTCTCAAAATCGGCGACATCGTCGGCGCGCCCGTGCCCGGCACCATGACCGCCGTATGGTGGGAGACGCAGGTCGACCCCTCGCTTGTCTTCGGCATCCCGCAGGTCACCAGTCTCGACCGCAACGGCGAGCCTCTCGAGAACAAGCAGCTCAACCCTGACATCGAGGTCTACAACAACCCCGCCGACGTCCAGGCCGGCCACGACGCCCAGCTCGAGGAAGCCACCCGCAGCCTCCTCCGCAAACTCGACAAATAATTTGACCTTTGTAGGGGTGTGTCAAATTGCGGAAATTTAATGATGTAGGGACATCGCTTTGTGATGTTAATCCTGAAAACCAATGGTTTGGATAAACATGCCAAAGGCATGTCCCTACATTCAGGCTATTTTGCACACCCTCACAGGTATCCCGCATTTTCCCCGACTTGCCCGTGCGGCCTCTCACTCGACCGAAAGAGTGAAGGCTACGGGCAAGTCGGGTGCGTTTAGGCGGAGCGTACCGCCGCATAAACGGCCGTCCTTAACAACGGCATCGCCGAAAATCTGCTCACGTGTCGATGCCGACGGCGTCCACGGCGTTTCGGCTGACGGTCCTATGGCAAAACGTCCCTTCAGCCCCGGCGCCAGCACATCGGAGGCGAGGCGCAATGCCACATATCCCATTGTCTGACGGAGGTTTATCTCACCCACGGCGACGGCGCGGGTGCCGGGGCATCCCAGCATATCGACGCCTGCGATTCCCTCGTAGTCGTTGCCGATTATTTCCGTCAGCAGCCAACCGGTACTCTCAACCACATCCACGCGGAAGGCGGCACCGCGACGGGCAAGTTCGTCACGCAGCAAAGCCTCCGAGGCCACGACACTGCCCGTGTATGTGAAATGCCTGTCATGGTCAAAAACCGACAGGCCGAGATAGCGGGCAACTCCTCCCTGCATCTCGTACAGCAGGCCGAAGTCAACGGCATCCTCAACAAACGGCTGCACTGTCACCGAGCCCTGACGGCGTATGGTTCCGGCAATCTTGCGTTCGAGTTCGGCGGCTGCAATAGTATCGCTGTCCGTCACCCCGCGTCCGCTGCTCGACCACGGCAGCTTTACCATAGCACGGCCATAGCGAGTGACAGCCTCCATTGCCTCGGCAACGGTAAATGCTTCGACACCGGCAGGAAGAATATCAGGGCAGTTGTTGCTCAGCTCCTTGGCCAGCCGCAAGGCCGTGCGTCGATGACTGAGCTCGCGCATACGCGCCAGCTGCGCGTCATCGGGCAAAAGGGCGAGAGACAGGCCAATTTCGAGAAATTCGCGCCGTACGGGCTTAGACCATCCCCAGGGAAAAGGCTGGAGTCCGTCACAGTTGCCGTCAAAAGGTCTTACCTCGCGGTCGAAGGCCTCGCTCATGGCATCAAGCCACACCTTGTTTGTGCCCGTGTCGACAAACCGGTCGCCGGGATATCCGGTCCATAGCGGAAGCACCGAGCCACAGCGGCGCAGTGTGACCGCAGCCTTCGAAGCTGTGTATCCGGGATTATCGGAGGCAAGGGCTCCGTCATTTTCGGGATAAAAATAATGCAGTCGGTTCATGTCGGCAAAGTTACAACTTTAACACGGGACAAGGCGCCATTGTCACCTTTTTTCGCTATCTTTGCATTCCACAAAACCCGAAAACCGATATGTCCGCCGACATCATACACCTCCTGCCTGACTCCGTCGCCAACCAAATTGCTGCCGGAGAGGTCATCCAGCGTCCTGCCTCCGTGGTCAAGGAGCTGGTGGAGAACTCTGTGGATGCCGGAGCGACGTCTATCGAAATTCACATCCGCGACGCCGGTAAAACTCTTATCCAGGTCATCGACAACGGTTCAGGCATGTCGGAGACGGACGCACGCATGGCCTTCGAACGCCACGCCACCTCCAAAATCAGCAAGGCTGACGACCTCTTCACCCTTCACACAATGGGCTTCCGCGGCGAGGCCCTCCCCAGCATCGCCGCCGTCAGCGAGATTGAAATGCGCACCATGCGCCACGGAGACGAACTGGGCACACGCCTGCTAATCAGCGCCTCGGAGGTTCAGAGCCAGGAGGCGCTTCCCTGCCGTCCCGGCACATCGCTGATGGTGAAAAACCTGTTCTTCAACCTGCCCGGACGACGCCGCTTCCTCAAGAAGGACCCCGTAGAGCTGTCGCACATCGTTCACGAGTTCGAGCGCCTTTCGCTGGTGAACCTTGGCTTAAACCTCAAGTTCACACACAACGGCACCGTCATCCATCAGTTCCAGGCCGCACCGCTCTCGCAGCGCATCGGCCAGCTTTTCGGCAACACCGTCGAGCGTTCGCTGATACCGGTGAATACCGAGACACCCATCGTCAAGATTACGGGATATGTAGGCTCGCCCGCCTCGGCACGCCAGCGCGCACACCTGCAGTATTTCTTTGTCAACGGCCGCAACATGAAGCACCCGTACTTCCACAAGGCCGTGCTGAACTGCTTCAAGGACCTCATCTCGGAAAAGGTGCAGCCCAACTATTTCATCAACTTCGAGACTGACCCATCGCGCATCGACGTCAACGTGCACCCGCAGAAGCACGAGATAAAATTCGAGGACGAGCAGGTAATCTGGCAGGTACTCACCGCCGCCGTCCGCGAGGGACTGGGACGGTATAACGTAGGTCCAGCCATCGACTTCGAAGGCGGCGACGGACCGGAAATTCCGCCCATGCCGCAGGACAATTCGGCGCCCCAATACAACACGCCTGTCGACGAGGACATCTCGTCGTACAATCCGTTCGAACTGAAGGCTCCGCAAAGTCCCCCACCCTCCAATCCGCGACTGTTTGACCCGCTCAAGGCCACGGCATCCAAATCCTCGGCTCTCAGCGACGGGAACTGGCAGAAGCTTTATGAGAATTTCACAGCCCGCTCGTCATCTTTGTCTTTCAACGACAAAAAAGACGGCGAAAACGCTATGAGCAGCAGCATTTTCGCATCTTCTACGGAGGGTGAGACGCTGCCGTTCACTCCCATTGGCAATGACAGGGCCGAGCATCCGGTTATCGAAGAATTGGCAGTCAGCGACGACTTCGAGGGCAACCTCTTCCAGCTCGGCGACAGATGGATAGTGACCACGTCGCGCTCGGGACTGCTGCTCATCGACCAGCACCGCGCCCACGTGCGCATCCTCTTCGACCGCATTCTGCCAACGGTAACCGACGGCAACGTATCCATGCAGAACCTTCTGTTTCCCGAAACCATCGAGGTCACAGCCGCCAACGAGGCCGTGATGGACGCCACACAGGACCTGCTGCGCGGACTGGGCTTCGGCCTCACGCACCTCGAGACATGCAAATGGAAAATCACGGGCATGCCCGCCGACCTGGGCGAAGCCGACCCGCGCCACACACTGCTGGCGATAGTGGCCGACCTGGCTGAGACAGGCGGCGACCCGGAGTCGCAACGCCGCTGCCGCATAGCGCTGTCGATAGCGCGTATGGCGGCAATTCAGACCAACCGCAAACTGTCCGCCGACGAGATGCGCCAGCTCGTCACCGACCTGTTCAAAGTCCGCGAGCCCAACTACACCCCCGACGGCCAGCCCGTCTGCCAGCAGCTGACGATGGACCGCATCGCCCAGATGTTCCACCGGTAGTGGCAAGCGGGTTTATCGTACCGGATACTTTCTGACAAAGCAATGCATTTACCCAAGTAGGGATGCACCCTGGTGCATCCGCTTTTCAGCGCTTATCGGCGCTCCTTTGCGGATGCTCCAGGGAGCATCCCTACTTTGACTTTTCAGCCTTATCTTACCGCTGCTTGTGGCGGGCGACAATCAGGCCGGCGAGGCCGTCGGCCATGGCGCGGTTGGCTGGAGTGGGATTGTTGACGATGTCGAGGAGGATGTGGTTGTCGAGATAATAGGCGATGGGCGAATTCTCGAAAACTCCGCGTCGGCGGAAAGCCTCGACGTAGTCGGTCCAGCGGTCACGGTGGCTGGTCTTGTCGTCTTTCATTGTCAGCTCGTCGGCCTCAAACTCCATTGCCATGCCGTATTTCTGCGCGATGTCTATGGCCTCGTCAAGACGCGACAGAGGAATATTGCTGGTGAACATATAGTTAGGCTGATGGTAAACGATGTCGAAGCCCAGCTGTTTCCAGCGCTGATGTCCCTCGGCGCGGAAATACGGAATCCATACGAATTTCAGGCCTTTGCTGTGCACATAATCCGAAATCTCCTTGGGGAAATCGCCGGTATTGACCATATCCTCGTCAATCCAGTAAATTCCCCACAGGTCGAGATTTTCGTAACCGGCCTTCTCGAAACGTGACTGCAGCTGGTCGAGGAACCACTTCGCCGCCGTCTTTTTGTCGGCGAGATTGTCGAAGTCGAGGGCTTTGCCGTCAATCTCGCCCCAGTCCTTCTGTCCCGGCATGGGCACGAAACACGTCAGCACGACCTTGTGGCGGAAGCCCGGGTCGCCGAGCTCGCTCTTCTTCTCGCCGATGACGCTGTTGAGGGCGCTGAGGCTCTTGCCCGGCTCGAAAAGACGGTCAAGATACCACTCCCACTGCTTGCGGGTGGCGTTTTTCTTGTCATAGCCGGGCGAATAGGTGTAGCCCATTCCGTCCTTGAACTCCAGGAAAAGGAAGCCGTCGAAAAGCCACTCTTCACGGCCGTCGGCAAACTTGTGGGTGACGTAGGGAGCAATCTGGTCTGGCGTCCAGTCGGCACGCATCGCGCCGCCCTGATAAATCAGAGCCATGTCACTGACCTCACAATCGGGAAATCCGTTTTTGGCATGGCATGGCATAGCCATTGCCAGCAGGGCCATTGTAAAAAATGCAATAACAGTCTTTTTCATCATTCAATTTTTCCTACCGCCCGGACTGATGCCCGGCGGTGCAGTTATGTGTAATGTTTTTTATTATAACATCAATACCCTTTGCGATATTTTTCAGCTTCGCCGAGGGCGTCCTCGTTGAGGATGGAGAGGTATGAGTTGTAACGCGAGTCGGCGATGCGGTGGTCGGCCACGGCTTCGAGGACGGCGCAGCCCGGCTCATGCGTATGCGTGCAGTTGTCAAAGCGGCAGTCGTGCGAGACCTCGAAGATGTCGGGGAAATAATGCGCCACCTCGTATTTGTCAAAATCTATCGTTCCGAAGCCGCGGATTCCCGGTGTGTCGATGATGCTGCCGGCGTCGGGACCTCCTGGCAGATGGTAGAGTCCGCTGAAGGTTGTCGTGTGCATGCCGGTGTGATGCACGTCGCTGACGGCGGCTGTGCGGACGTTGGCGCCGGGGATAAGGTCGTTGATGATGGTGCTCTTGCCCACGCCCGAATTTCCAGACAGCAGCGTTATCTTGCCTTTCAGCAGCTCGCGCAGCCTGTCCATCCCTTTCCCCTCGCGTGCAGAAATCTGAACGACAGGATAGCCTATCGACTCATACAGATAGGTGACGGCATCGAGCAGCTCGGCATCGTCCGGCGATGTAAGCAGGTCAACCTTGTTGATTATCAGCGCGGCCGGAACATTGTATGCCTCAGCGGTGGCAAGGAAGCGGTCGATGAAGACTGTGGAAGTCGCCGGCTCGGCGAGGGTCACCACCAGTGCCGCCAGGTCGATGTTGGCGGCGATGATGTGGCTCTCCTTGGACAAATTGGACGCACGCCTTATTATATAGTTGCGCCGTGGATGAATTTTGAAAATCAGCCACACGTTGGGGTCGTCGGTTGGATGGCAGTCGACGATGTCGCCGACGGCCACAGGGTTGGTGGTGCGGATGCCGTTGATGCGGAACCGTCCCTTTACCTTTGCCGGCAGCACGCGGCCTTCGGCTGTCTCAACTATGTAATGCGAGCCCGTGTTGCGCACCACGGTCCCGGTTGCAGTCTCTGCCATGTCTTAAAAGTTATTGATTGTAAAGGTAACAATTTTTGCTGTATTTTTCTAATTAGGCAATCTCAAAATTTTTTATCAAAATTTTTCCGGAACATCAAAAATTTCTTCGCGAGAGCGAAAAATTTATCCCAAACAACAAATTTTTTTCAGCAAGAACAAAAATATTTTTCGATTGTTATAAAATAAATTAGTTGTATATGCAAAATTTTACTATCTTTGCAACGATTTATAAAAATTGCAACGCTTTAACAGATTGCATTTTACTTCAAAAACAAAAATTCGACGATTATTTTTTACCGAGTCTGTAAAAATTTTTCATACCTCAGAAAATTTTTTCTCGCGCAAAAAATTATTTTTCGTCCAACAGGTACAAAGAAAACACAAGTCTAACACTAAACTACAAAAACGATGAACAAAGAAGTTATCGGCTTAAACGCCGGCAAAGTATGGGAAGCACTCAACGCAGCTGACGCCATGGGCGTAAAACAGCTCAAAAAAGTCACCAAACTGAAAGATAAGGAACTCTTCGCCGCCCTCGGCTGGCTCGCCCGCGAGGACAAAATCGAAATCGCCGTTGACGACGAGGACGAGAAGGAGTACATCGTCAGCCTGGTCTAAAAATCTGCATTGAGACAAGAAAGGGCCACAAGGCCTGTCCTATCTGAAGTCTAACGGGGGTCGCAACTACTGTGTGCCCCCGTTGCTTTTATGTAAAAAAAAATTTAGGGGACAATGGAAAAATATTCTGAAGACAAAAAAATCAGTGCGACGCGCATTATTCGCCGGTGGTGGCCGTCTACACTTACGCTAGCTCTTGTTTTGTGGCTGACACTTTCGCCCGACCCGGCTCCGGATGTCGAGTTGCCGTCATGGCTGGGCGAGTATGCCGACAAAATTGTACACGCCATAATGTTCGGCGGGCTCACCGGAGCCTTCATCTTCGACTACAAGCGTCGCCTTCCCGGCGCGCCGCGACCTCTCTATACTGGCTTCACGTCGGCGCTGACTATCGCCATGATTCTCTTCAGCATCCTCGACGAATGGCTCCAGGGCGCCATGGGACTGGGCCGCTCCGCCGACATCTACGACATCGCCGCCGACCTCACCGGCATCGCCATCGCCCTGCTGTCAGCACCTCCCGTTTGCAATTCCCTGATACGAAAGGCTGTTAAAGCGGGAAGGCCTTGATTTCACGATAGAGGGCGTGGAGGGGAAGACCCATGACATTGTAGAAATCGCCTTCGATGCCGCGGATGCCTATGCAGCCTATCCATTCCTGAATGCCGTATGAACCGGCTTTGTCGAAGGGATGGAAGGTTTCGACGTATGTGTTTATTTCATCGTGGGTGAGGTGGTCGAACTTTACTTTTGTCTGCTCGGCGAAACTACGGCTGTGGTGGCGGTCGGCAAGGGTGACACCGGTGACAACGGTATGCGTATGGCCCGACAGGCGGCGCAGCATACGGCGTGCCGTCTCGGCGTTGCGGGGCTTGCCGAGGATTTCGCCCTCAACAATCACAAGCGTGTCGGCGGTGATAAGCATTGTGTCGTCGGTGAGCAGGTCCGCATAGACTTTGCTCTTGAGCTGCGACAAGGCAATAGGAACTTTCAGCGACGGTGTCATCGGGTCGCATTTTTCGATGACCTCGCGACGGGGCGCAATCTCAAATTCGGGCACAATAAGACCCAGCAGCTCCTGACGGCGCGGCGAACCCGACGCCAGAATTACTTTTCCGGGATAGGGTGTAGGGGGAAGAATCCGATTCTTTTCTTCTGTCATGGAATTTTATCTAAGGGGAGGTAAATTATTTATGTATGACCTTTACCAGCCGAAGGCGTCGGCATCGTGCATCCACTGGCCGCGGACGCGCATAATCTGCTCGAGGAGCTCGCGGGCCACACCGTAGCCACCGTTGGCGGCGGTGATGTAGCGCGAGACCTCCCGGACTTCGGAGGCGGCATCGGCGGGACACACCGACAGGCCGACATACCTGAGGCTGGGGATATCGGGAATATCGTCGCCGCAGAAGGCCACCTGTTCGGGCTGCAGGCCTTTCTCCTCCATCCATTTACGCAGGACATCGAGCTTTTTTCCGGCGCCTAAGAAGACATCCTGAATGCCGAGCATATTGTAGCGCTGGCGTACCGACTCGGAATTGCCTCCGCTGATAATTGCCATCTGCAGACCGCATTTGGCGGCATGCTGGATGGCGTATCCGTCCTTGATATTGACCATACGCAGGGGCATGCCGTCGCTGTCCATAGGGACGGTGGACGGCGACAGCACTCCGTCGACATCGAAGACGACGGCTTCAATAAGATTGAGAGGATAGTCGGTTTTGCTCATTGTATCTCTTTATTTTCGGTTTCAGGCGGCATCTGCTGACTGCGGATTAGCTCGGTTATCAGGCGATATATTTCAAGAGGTATGCCTTCAAGCTCCTCCATCTGGCGGCTGAGCACCTTGGTGTCGTTGCGGGCGGCCGGACCGGTCTGCGCCTGACGCGGACCATAGGCCATGGCCTTGCGCAAAGTCTCTTTCAGCAGCGGCTCGAGTACATCGAGAGGGTATCCCGCGTCTTTGAGAATGCCTTCGGCAACCACCCACAGGCTGTTGGCGAAGTTGCTGGCGAAGACCGCGGCAAGATGCAGTTGAGCGCGGTGGAGGCTGTCTGCCTCGTACGCATTGGCGCCGAAAAGTGCGGCCAGCTCCTTAAGCAGCTCCGTGACAGCGGGATTGTTGCCCTCGACAAAGAACGGCACCTTGGACATGTCCACGCTGACATCGCTGCTGAAAGTCTGGAGGGGATAGAAGACACCATAACGGCCGTCGGCGAACGGCTCCTGCAGAGGCACGCTGCCGGAGGTATGCGCCACGACGCCCTCCACCGGTCCTAACTCTTCGATGAGGGCGGCGACGGCATTGTCGCTGACGGCGATGACATAGAAAAACGAGTCGCGCGGGACGTCTGCAAGGCAGTCGAAGACCTCGACCTTATCGTCGCCGACACGCGCGGCAAGGGTGCGGGCATGTCCGCAGTCGCGCGACCAAAGTCCGCAGGAGACTTGCGCCGCGACAAAAGCCTCAAGCAGATGCGAGGCCACGTTGCCCGAACCGAGAACTATAACCTGAGGTGATGCCATTTCCTTTGATTATCGGGGTTAACCGGAATTTACGGGTATCTCAAGAAAAACCGGGATTTACGGGTATCTCGGATTTCTCGTGATTCTCGAAAAAAGGTCACTCGCCGTCGCCCTCGCGCTCCGACCAGTTGCCGATGTAGACCTTTTCCCACTGGAGTTTGTCGGGGTCGACGGGACGGCGGGTCTCGGCGCTATAGCCGAGGGTGACGATACACTCAACGATGTAGTTGTCCGGGATGTTGAGTATCTCGCGGACAATCTCCACTGACGGAGTGCCGTCGGCGGTGTAGCGGTCGCGCACCTGAACCCAGCATGAGCCTACGCCCAGGTCGGCGGCCTGCAGCTGCATCATCAGCGCTGCCACCGTGCAGTCCTCGAGCCACATGTCCGAGTCTGTCGGGTCAGCCATAACGGCGACGGCGAAGGCGGCGCCTTTCAGCGATACCGCTCCGGCCCGCTTGCAGCCGCTGAGTTTGAGCAATGTGTCGCGGTCCTCGACAACGACAAAACGCCAGGGACGCTTGCTCTTGCTTGACGGCGAAAGGAGGGCGGCCTGGAGAATTTTCGTTACATCATCGGCGGGGACGGGTTTGTCGGTATAGCGGCGGATGCTGTGGCGTTCGAACAGCAGTTGGTGCAGGTTTTCCATAATGTTTTATGCTTTATGTTTTAAATTTCAGCTAACTTGCTAAGATAGCTATATTGGCATAGCTATTTTAGCCGACCGTCAGTTCATCTCGGCCACCCATGCGTCCTTGAAACGCTTGATGTCGGGGGTGCGGAGAGCGGCGACAGCCTCCTCGCGGGTCCTGGTGGAAGCGGCCACTACGAACCACACCTTACCGTGACGGACAATCCGGGTCTTACAGCCGAATGTGCCGGTGTACTGCGCCGATGTCGTCTCGGCGGCCTTGAGCGTCCTGTGGGTAGCCACAACGACAACGAAACGGTCGTTGTCATTCAAACACGCCGAGGCGTCCTTCGGTTCATTTTTCCTCGCGTCCGTGGTTTCGATAGAATTTTGGTTTTCTGCCATTGCGGCAATATGCTCCCGCTGCCATGCCGAACGGGCGGCGGTGTCAATAGCTTCGGCTCCACGACCGTCGACGACAATCTCCATCGCCGAGACACGGGCTGAAGGCACGTATGCCTCACGCGGAGCCGTCACCGCAGGCAGAGCCGTCGAGGCAAAACCGGCGTTGCCTACCTCGATAGGCGTCGAGCACACGATTGCCACTGCCGCGACAGCCGCCACTGCCGCTGCCGTGCGGGCCACGCGGACAAACCGGCGGGCAAATCCGCCCTGTTCGGGTTTCTGCTGACGTGCCGAAGTTTCTTCCTCAGCCTCATCCTCGACCGGCCTGGCCACCACGGGCAACCAGTCGGCCATCGGCGTCAGCGTGTCCACGGCGGGTGCCTCGTACTGCATGGCTCCTGTCTCGCTGTCCAATGTCACCTCGCCAAGACGCCCCATGACAATGCGTCCGTTTTCACGGAGAACACGCAGCATGGCGTCCACATCGCATGTCACACGCTCGGCGGCACGCGAATAGCCCAGCGCCTCGGCACGGGCCACCGACGACACCAGCAGACCGTCGTCCTCGACAAGGGCGCTGTTGAAGGCGTAGCTGTGGCCGGGAGGAACGAGACGGCCCTGCGCGTCACAGTACGACGCACGGCGGCGACGCAGCATGGCGCCGAAACCTGGAATGACCACACAGTCGTGCATGGTCATCAGGTACTCGGTATGTCGCAGGACAATATTCATTGACGTTCAACGTGTTAGGCGTAGCGTTTCAAGGCGGCGCATACAGGCCTGAGGGGCGGCTGAGGCTCCCCGGATGCCGGTATCAGCGTCTTTGTTTTGCTAATTGGGGGCTAAATTGGTGATAATGAACAAGGTCGGAATTTTAGGTCTTTCCCCTGTCGTTTTCTCTGCAAAGTTAACAAAATTTTCCGCTCCGACCTCGCCTTTTTCCCGGCAAAGTTTTCAACATATTGTTAATAAAACACACAACCTGCTGAATGACATATCGCGTAGCCCGCGAAAAAAAAATTCAACCGCCGGGCGCTTCTCCTTCACCCCACGTTGCGTTGGATTTCTCTCCATTCATGCTAACAAGCGAAACCTGTCAATCCGCCCGTACACACCGTCAAACCTACAGACCGCACAAATCACTATTCACCAAAATAGCATTAATATTGTTCCAAATGTCCAATTTTCACAATTATTAATCTACTGATGTAATTGTTAAGAATGCTGTACCATACATATATAATAACAATGCGCTAAATTTGCACTCGGTTTGACGGAAAGGTGTGGACGCATCAGGTCAGACCGGGCAATAGACTTGCGAAAGAATTGCAAAAACAGCTAATTCACACATAACTCACAATGGGAATAAGAAATAAACGTACACTCATCGCGGTTTCCGCTCTTGCCATGGCGAGCTGTCTCCGCGCCGCGGCCCAGACCCCGGCCGACAGCGCCGACGTTGGCCTTGACGACTGCCTGCGCATAGCGCTGAGCGAAAGCCCCACCCTCCGCGTCGCCGACCTCGACATCGTGCGTGTCGACTACAGCCGCAAGGAGACTCTGTCACAGTTGCTGCCGCAGGTAAGCTTCGGCGGCCAGTATTCACGGATGTTGGCCAAGCAGGTCGCCTACATGAACATGTCGGGCTTCCCCGGCATGGGAGGCGGCTCTACCGGTGACGGTACAACCGGAGACGGCTCGGACAATACGGGCAGCGACGCCGCAAAGGAGACATCCAAATCGCGCAAGGACACCGGCATCAAGATGGGTCTCGACAACTCGTTCCAGGTCGGCTTCAACGCCTCCGTGCCCATCATCGCCCCGCAGATATGGCAGGCACTCAAGCTCAGCGACGCACAGATTGCCACCACCGTCGAGCAGGCCCGCGCCTCGCGCCTCAACCTCATCAACAGCGTCAAGAGCGCCTACTACGCCTACCTGCTGGCCCGCGAGTCGCGCCAGGTCATAGGCGAAAGCTACGACATGGCCGCCCTCACCCACGACATCTACGTCAAACAGCACGCCGTAGGCTCGGCCTCTGAGTACGACGTCCTGCGCACATCGGTGGCCATGAAGAACATCGAGCCGCAGATTACCCAGGCCGACATCGCCGTCAGCCGCGCACGCATGCAGCTGTTCATGCTCATGGGCGTCAGCATCGAGAGTCCCCTGCGCATAAACGGCAGCCTCTCCGAATACGAAAAGACTATGTACGACGACGTCATGCGTCTCGGCAGCGACTACTCCAACAACAGCCAGCTGCGCCTCAACACCCTGCAGACCGAGGCCCTGCGCCGCTCCGTCAAGATGAACCGCATGTCGTGGTGGCCCACCCTGTCGCTGAGCGCCAGCTACAACTGGACCTCGTCCAGCGACGGCTCGCCCTTCAAGAACTTCCGCTGGAATCCCTACAGCGTCGTGGGTCTTTCTCTCAATTTCCCGCTCTTCCAGGGCGGAGCCCGCAGCGCCCGCATACGTCAGGCGCAGATACAGGTCAAGCAGGCCGAGTTCCAGCGCCAGGACCTCGAAAACTCCGTCGCCATGCAGGTCGAGCTGGCCAAGGACAACGTGATGCTCAACGTCAAGCAGATTGCATCGTCGGGCGAGAGCGTCGGCCAGGCCGAGCGCGCCCACAGCATCATGCAGCAGAGCTTCGAAATCGGCGCGGCGAGCTACATCGACCTCCGCGACTCCGAACTGGCGCTCACCAACAGCCGCCTCAGCTACATCCAGAGCATATACAACTACCTCGTTGCCGGTGCCGAGCTCGAACTTCTCCTCGGCAACGCCGTCGTTCCCGGCGAGGAGAACTCTACGGTCAGCTTCAGTCCCGCATTCAAGACCCTCTTCACCGGCGAAACCTCGGTCGAGACTCCCGACACGCAAAATAAGTAAAACACAGATATAAATCACTCATTATCATATTACAGTATGAACCGCTACATCATCCTCTCGGCTGCCGCCGCCCTCCTTGCCACGGCCTGCGGCAAAAAAGAAGAAGACAAAAAGGCAGATGCCATGGATGTACTGCCGCTGGTAGAAGTGGAGACGGTACACGTCGCCGCCGTAGACCAGATTCACGAATACACCGCCAACGTCGATGCCTACAAATCCAACAACATCTCCCCCGCTACCTCGAACCGCATCAAGACCATCACCGTCGACATGGGCGACCACGTGCGCCGCGGACAGGTACTGGTGACGATGGACAATTCGGAGGCCGCACGCCTGAAGGTCAACCTCGACCAGATTCAGCGCGAATACAACCGCGCCACCCAGCTGCTCAAGATTGGCTCGGGCACACAGGCCCAGGTGGACCAGCTCAAGGCCCAGCTCGACGCCTCGCGCACGCAATACAACAATGTCATCGAGAACACCGTGCTGCGCTCGCCCGTCAGCGGCGTGGTGACTGCCCGCAACTTCGACCCGGGCGACGTCACCGCCGGACAGCCCGTCCTCACCATCGGCCAGATTACCCCTGACGTCAAAATCATCATCAACGTCACCGAGGCCGACCGCGCCAAGTTCCACGCCGGCATGCCCGTCGACGTCACCTTTGACGCCTTCCCCGGCGAGAGCTATGCCGCCAAGGTCAGCCGCATCTACCCCGCAGTCGACCCGCAGACACGCACCTTCCAGGCCGAGGTCCTCATCCCCAACAAGGGCGAGAAGTTCTTCCCAGGCATGTTCGCCCGCGTCAGCGTCAACCACGGCACTCAGGAAAACGTCGTGGTATCGGACCGCGCCGTCGTCAAGCAGACGGGCTCGGGCAACCGCTATGTCTACGTCCTCCGCGGCGACAAGGTTACCTTCAACAAGGTTGAGCTGGGCACACGCACCGACAGCGGTTATGAAATCATAAGCGGCGTAGCCGACGGCGACACCGTCGTTGTAGCCGGCCAGTCGCGCCTCGCCGACGGCGTCAGGGTACAGCTCAACACCAAGAAAAAATAAGCTCGTTCTCCTCCCTCTCCGCATTAATTTTCTCCTTGCTAATCAACCAAAACCCCTAAACTCTTTCTTTGTAAATGAGTCTGTACGGAAGTGCCGTAAAACGGCCGGTAATGACAATACTGTGTTTTGTCACGGTAGTGATCCTGGGTCTGTTCTCGCTGAGCAAGCTCCCCATCGACCTCTACCCCGACATCGACACAAACACCATCATGGTGATGACGACCTACCAGGGCGCCAGCGCCTCGGACATTGAGCAGAACGTTACCCGACCCCTCGAGAACGTCCTCAACTCGGTGTCCAACCTCAAGCACATAACCTCGAAGAGCCGCGAGAACATCTCGGTAATCACCCTGGAGTTCGAGTACGGCTACGACATAGACGTGCTCACCAACGATGTCCGCGACAAACTGGACATGGTGTCCTCGCAGCTTCCCGACGAGGCGGAGACACCTATCATCTTCAAGTTCTCGTCGGACATGATTCCCGTTGTCATGCTGTCGGTAAACGCCACCGAGAGCATGCCGGGTCTGTACAAAATCCTCGACGAAGGCGTTGCCAACCCGCTGGCGCGTATCAGCGGCGTGGGCTCGGTGTCCATCTCCGGCGCGCCCAAGCGCGAGATACACATCTACGCCGACCCGGCGCGCCTTGAGGCCTACGGCCTCAGCATCGAGCAGATTTCGGGCGTCATCACCGCCGAAAACCGCAACATCCC
Organism: Muribaculaceae bacterium; assembly: GCA_051890455.1. Classification (GTDB taxonomy): domain Bacteria; phylum Bacteroidota; class Bacteroidia; order Bacteroidales; family Muribaculaceae; genus CAG-873. The sequence continues at coordinate 8,196 of JBJFEE010000072.1, read as the reverse complement.
CGGCGGCACCATCGACATCGGCTCTGACTCCTACTCGATGCGCGTGCAGGGCGAGTTCACCTCGGCCGACCAGATGGCCGACATCGTGGTGGGCAACGTCGGCGGCCGCAGCATCTACCTCAAGGATGTGGCGCGCATCGACGACTCCATCGAGGAGCGCGCCCAGCAGACCTTCAACAACGGCGAGAAGGGCGCCATGATTATCATCCAGAAGCAGAGCGGCGCCAACTCGGTGGAAATTTCGGAGAAGGTGCTGGAGATGCTCCCGCGCCTGCAGAAGCGCCTGCCCTCGGACGTCAAGCTCGACATCATCGTCGACACCTCGGACAACATCCGCAACACCATCGCCTCGCTGGTGGAGACGGTGCTCTTTGCCCTGCTGTTCGTCGTGCTGGTGGTGTTCTTCTTCCTGGGACGATGGCGCGCGACGCTCATCATCACCATCACCATTCCTATCTCGCTGATCGCGTCGTTCATCTATCTGGCGATAACGGGCGACTCGCTCAACATCGTCTCGCTGTCGGCGTTGTCGATATCCATCGGTATGGTCGTGGATGACGCCATCGTGGTACTGGAGAACGTGACGACGCACATCGAACGCGGCGCCGACCCGAAACAGGCCGCCGTGCACGGCACCAACGAGGTGGCCGTGTCGGTAATCGCCTCCACGCTGACGCTGATAGCGGTGTTCTTCCCCCTCACCCTCGTGACGGGCATGTCCGGCGTGCTCTTCCGACAGCTGGGCTGGATGGTGACAATCATGATGATCATCTCCACCATCTGCGCCCTGTCGCTCACCCCCATGCTGTGCTCGCAGCTGCTGCGCCTCAACAACAAGCACGGCAAGCTGTACACCCTGCTGTTCACCCCCATCAACCACGGCCTCGACGCCTTTGACAACGGCTACGCCCGCCTGCTGGGATGGGTTGTGCGCCACCGCCTCATCACCATCCTCATCTGTATGGCCACCTTCGTGGGCTCGCTCTTCCTGATGAAGCACGTGGGAACCGAGTTCTTCCCCACCAACGACGACGCCCGCCTTAACGTCTCGCTCGAGACGCCCATCGGCACCCGCGAGGAAATCACCCGCGAGACAACCCTGCGTCTGGTCGAGGAGTGGCGCAAGAAGTACCCGGAGATTGAGGTTATCAACTTCACCACCGGCTCGGCCTCGTCCGACAACACCTTTGCCTCGCTGCGCGACAACGGCTCGCACATCGTGTCGATGAACATACGCCTCAGCGACCCCGGCGAGCGCGACCGCTCGTCGTCGGAGATTGCCGAGCTCATGCGCAAGGACCTCCGCCATTATCCCGAATACAAGAAAGCCATCGTCAACGTCGGCGGCATGAGCGGCGGCATGGGCGGACAGGCCACCATCGACTTTGAAATTTACGGATACGACTTTGCCGAGACCGACTCGGTGGCACAGAACCTCAAGAAAGTCCTCGAAGCCATCCCCGGCACCGCCAACATAAACATCTCGCGCTCGGACTACCAGCCCGAGTATCAGGTGGATTTCGACCGCGAGAAGCTGGCACGCTACGGCCTTAACCTTGCCACGGCGGCGACCGCCCTGCGCAACCGCATCAACGGCTCGCTGGCAAGCCGCTTCCGCGAGGACGGCGAGGAGTACGACATCAAGGTAATGTACGACCCCGAGCACCGCACCTCGATACGCGACATCGAGAACATCCTGCTCTACAACAGCGCCGGCACCGCCGTCCGCGTCCGTGACGTCGGCACCGTGGTCGAGCGCAGCACGCCGCCTACCATCGAGCGCAAGGACCGCGAACGCATCATCACCGTCAGCACCGCCGTCCAGGGCGTGCCAATGTCGGAGGTTGTCGTTCCCGCCCAGGCCGCAATCGAGGCCATGGACCTGCCGCAAGGCATCTCTATCGACCTGGCCGGCTCGTACGAGGACCAGCAGGAGAGCTTCACCGACCTGCTCACCCTGGCAGTCCTCATCATCATACTCGTGTACATCGTCATGGCAGCCCAGTTCGAGAGCTACACCTATCCCGGCATCATCATGACGTCGCTGCTCTTCGCTTTCTCGGGCGTATTCCTGATACTGTGGCTGACGGGCCACTCGCTCAACGTCATGTCGATGATCGGCGCCATCATGCTCATCGGTATCGTGGTCAAGAACGGTATCGTGCTCATCGACTACATCTCGCTCAACCGCGAGCGCGGACTGTCGATACGCCGCGCCGTTATCCTCGGCGGCAAGTCGCGTCTGCGTCCCGTAGTGATGACCACCCTCACCACCATCCTCGGCATGGTGCCCATGGCCGTAGGCACCGGACAGGGCGCCGAACTGTGGCGACCGATGGGTACCGCCGTCATCGGCGGTCTCACCTTCTCCACCATCCTCACCCTGCTGTTCGTGCCCGTGCTCTACTGCGTCTTCGCCTCCACCGGCATACGCCGCCAGCGCCGCAAGCACCAAAAGGCCCTCGAAAACGCCAAAGCCAAATAAACAATAATAACGAAATCAAAAATAGGCTGTGTCAAAATAGCCTGAATGTAGGGACATGCCTTTGGCATGTTTATCCAATCCGTTGGGTTTCAGGTTTAACATCGCAAAGCGATGTCCCTACATCATTATAATCACACATTTTGACACACCGCCTTGGTTTTGACTTTCATTAATAATCTCCAAAAGCAAAAACAATGCAAGCAATACTGATAACTTTTGACCAGGCACACTACCACCGCATCATCGAGATGCTTGAGCGCAACAACTGCCGCGGCTTCACATCGTGGCCCATCGTCAACGGACGCGGCAGCAACAGCGGCGAGCCGCACCTCGGCAGCCACGCCTGGCCCAGCGAGAACTCGGCCATCATCACCATCGTCGAGGACGAGCGCGCCGCAAACATCATGGCCCGTCTGAAAGCCCTCGACGAAGAGTCCCCCAAGCTCGGCCTCCGCGCCTTCCAGTGGCCCGTCACCGCCACCGTCTGACACACATCCCGATACAAAAAAACGGTTGCCACTTTTGCGGTGGCAACCGTTTTTTATTGTTGATTAATCAGGGATTACTTTACAAGGAGCTTGGTGGCCTTGTTACCCTGGCGACGGATGACAAGCTGACCGGCAGCGGGCTCGGCTACGCGTACACCCTGCAGGTTGTAGTACTCAACGGGAGCGTTGCTGTCCTGGTCGACAACGATGTCGCTGACACCGGCATCTTCCTTATTGATGACAAGGGTGCTGACGGCGGGGCTGGCTGTATAAAGTTTCTGCACGCCTGCAGCATAGAGTAAAGTCGATTTCACGGGGAAAGTGATAGTGATGGTTTTTTCATCCTCTACGCATTTAATGCGCTGGTCGTCTGCGACAGCTGTGGGATCACTGACAGCGAAACTACGGCTGACAAGATAGTAGTCACCGTCCTCACCTTCTTCCTCACCACCATTGATACCTGTAGGGTTAAGCTCAATAACGCAGTTGTCCGGATCTGAAGCATCGACTTTCAAAGCAGGCGATGAAGAAGTGAAACCGATCTTGGCATAAGTGGCTTGGAAAGCATCACCAATCTCATAATATTTGTCTACTTTATTATAAGTAACAGCAGTCTTTGCAACGGCAGTGTTTACCGCATCTCCTTGTCCGAACAAACCGAAGATAAGGTTCTCTGTCCAGTCACATTCTGTATATTCAACAAAATTGGCCTTTGTTTCCAGACTGATAACATCAAACAAATCCATGTAGCCTTTAGACGTTGTCATAGCTTCGTCACCGAATGCGGGCCATGAAAAGCCATGATCGGCAGGGAAAGTGATGATGCCGTCTGCGTATGTTGCACTGTAAGAACCGGCAACAATACCTTTTTTTTCATCGTAAGCGAAAGGACGGAACTGGTAATAAAGGACGGTACCATTATTATTAAACGGCTCAACAGCTCCTTCTGTGAAAGTGATGGCACCAGTAGCTTCATCGTAAGCGGCTGTTACATCGTCTACGAAATAGTCACACGAAATTGTAATCTTATCACCGTCACGAGTAATCTTAGCAGACTCGGTAAAATCACCCACACTGGACTGAAAATAATAGTCACCGATAGTAATCCTGTAATCGCCTTCAATGGGAGCAGCGGCGGCATCAGCAGCGGCTTTAACCTTTACCATCTTGGTTACAAGCGACAAATCAGACTTCTCGCCTAATGAGATTTTCTCCACGTTGCGAGCTTTCATGCGACCTGAAATCTGCGAAATTTCATACGATTTTGCAGAAGTGGATACTGCAACAACAGCAGCAAGAGCTAATGTGTAGAATTTTTTCATAAACAAACCTATTTTAAAAATTAGAAATATGGTGGTATCGATAAAAATCATTCAATAAATGTACCTGAACAGTTGAAACTTTTAAAGGAGGAACCTATTGATGCTTCAAAAGCATAAAATTTGAATTTTACCGCCAAATATTTTCTTAAAAAAATGCGATGAGAAGCGAAAAAATCTATGAAATCTGATTTTTGTCTTGCAAACAACCGAAATTTTGCTTGACCTTACAGAAAAAAGACCAATATTCATCCATTTTTGTTTCATCGTCACAAAAAAGTCCATCGGACTAACATCCGGGCCAACTCAGCCAATCATCAGGTCTTCTATACACGGCGCGGCTTGTACAGTTTGCTTTTTTTATGTACTTTTGCAATTGGTTGAAAAGTCAACCGCACATTCCGGCGCCCGTGGCGTAATTGGTAGCCGCGTTAGACTTAGGATCTAATATCTTCGGATGTAGGGGTTCGAGTCCCCTCGGGCGCACTTTCATTCCCTCACAAAGGGCCGCATCCGCTCTACATAGAAACGGAGCGGCCCTTTGACGTCAGGTATTGCCCTGCGCCATGACTGAACCAAGCGCCGATATCGCTCGTTTCTATTGAAACACCTATATTATATAGGCCCCTCATACATAACATAAATTACATACACAACATACGACACACAAAAACCTGCTATAACATGAAAAAGTTACTCTCCCTGGCCGTCGCCGCTGTTCTGGCCGCCGGCATGGCCGTGCCCGCCCGGGCCCAGTATTACGAGATTGCCAACCAGTTGCCGAGTCTCATCTCCCCCGCCCTGTCCGGTTCGATGCAATACCGAGGCTTCGTCGAGGCCAGCGGACTTGCCGGCATGGGCAAAAACCGCGCCAACTTCTTAGGTATAAGCACATCGCAGGGCTTCCAGTATGCCAGCTGGTTTTTTATGGGCGTCGGCATGGGAGTCGACGTGGCGATGGCTCAGCAGGACGACCGCTACGGAGCCTGGGACCCCGACGACTGGGAATACGGCGGAACGGCAAAGACAAAGTGCATGATTCCCGTCTTCACCGATTTCCGTTTCCGCATCGGCAACGACAACTCGGTTGCCGCCGTCATCGGCCTCAAGCTCGGTGCAGCATGGCTCCTCGGCGACGATGACCTGATGATGAAGACGGCATACATGTCCAACGAGACGCAGTTCTATTTCCGTCCCTCGCTTGGCGTGCGCATCCCGGTCAGCTCGCAGAACCCCAAGCAGGCCGTCAACGTCGCCGTCACATATCAGCTGCTTACATCCAACAACAACTATACCTACTGGCACGACAACTCGGTGACCCTGCACAACCTCGGTCTCACCGTCGGCTTCGAGTGGTAACCGCCTGATATTATTATCCCCTCATATACCAATCAAACACATGAAAATTTCTGCCTTTCTGACTGCTGCCGCGCTCGCCGTTCCGATGACGGCCGCCGCACAGTCGACAGTGATAGTGGAGACGCCCGCCTACAGCTGGCACGGCGACACCATTAGCCAGGGCCCCTTCGTTGCCACCGCCAACGGCCCGTTCGAGATTGTCTCGACATACTCGGCCCAGCCCGGATACCGCATGGGCATCGACAAGACATGGAAACGCAAAAACGACATTTCGGGCTATCCGCAGCTCACAACGCCCAACATGCTGCACACAGCAATCTACAACATGGGCCTGGACGAGATGGTGAACGCCGTCGAGCCCGACACCACGCTGCGCACGGGCAAGGAATGGGCCGGCGTATGGACCCGCGACGTATCGTACTCGATACTGCTGTCGATGGCTTATCTGCAGCCCGAGGCCTCGCGTATATCGCTGAAGCGCAAGGTCAATTCCCGCGGACGCATCATCCAGGACACCGGCTCGGGCGGCGCCTGGCCCGTCAGCACCGACCGCATGATATGGGCCGTGGCCGCTTACGAGGTCTACAAGGTCACCGGCGACCGCGAATGGCTGAAATACATCTACCCGATAATAAAAAACAGCCTTGAGGATGACCTTGCCAACGGCCTGTACGACACAAAGACCGGCCTTGTACACGGCGAGACGTCGTTCATCGACTGGCGCGAGCAGTCTTATCCCAAATGGATGCAGACAGCCGACATCTACCAGAGTCAGGCTCTCGGCACAAGCGTAGTCCACGCGCAGGCATGGAAAGTGCTGAGCGAGATCGCAGCCGACCTCGGCCACAAGGACGAGGCGCGGAAGGCTCTGGAGCAGAGTCAGAAAATCGCCGACGGCATCAACCGTACGCTGTGGCTGGAAGACAAGGGCTACTACGGCATGTATCTCTACGGCCGCGACAACCTGATGATGAATCCCCGTGCCGAGACCCTGGGCGAGGCGCTGGCGATAGAATGGGACGTGGCAAGCCCCGAGCGTGCCCGCACAATCTCGTCATCCAACCCCACAACTCCTTTTGGCGTGGCCATCTTCTATCCGCAGATTCAGGACATGCCGGCCTACCACAACAACGCGCTGTGGCCGTGGGTAGGCGCCTGGTGGGGCCTGGCATCGGCAAAGGCCGGCAACGAAAAGGGCGTGATGCAGGCCATCGGCGCCGTCTTCCGTCCCGCCGCCCTCTTCGCCACCAACAAGGAGAATTTCAACCTCGACAACGGCGACATCGCCACCGAGCTCAACTCATCCAACATGCTGTGGTGTCTGGCCGGCAACATCGCCCTCACACACCGCATCCTCTTCGGCATACACTTCGACAAAGATCAGTTGCGTTTTGCGCCGTTCGTGCCCGAGGCGCTGGGTCAGAACCGCCGCCTCGACAACTTCGGCTACCGTGGCGCCCGCCTCAACATCGAGGTCAGGGGCTACGGCGACTCCATCGCCTCGTTCACCGTCAACGGCAAGGAGCACGCTCCCGTCATCACCGCCGCCGAAGCCGCCAAGGCCAGGAAAAAAGGTCAGGAGCTGAATATCGTCATCACGATGGACAACAAGCCCATCAAACCGCTGCCCGTAAACGAGGTCGCCAACGTCAAGGCCGCATGGACACCCATCACGCGCCTCGACGGCACACGCCTGTGGTGGGATCCCGTCGAATACAGCGAGGTATACGACATCTATCGCGACGGTAAATTCGTCGAGCAGGTTCACTCCACAAGTTACGACGCCTCCGTCCCCGGCGAGTATCAGGTTGTGGCCTACAAAAACGGCGTGCCCGGCTTCGCCTCCATCCCCCTGTCGACACGCGAGAGCCGCACGTTCCAGATCCCCGGCGAGGGCACGGCAATGGTTTCGTCCGAAATCCTCTTCCAGCCCAAGGGCAAGGTGACCGACTTCCGCGGCAATGGCTTTGTGGAGACCGACCACAAGACCGGCACCTCCATTGAAGTCCCCTTCACCGTCGACAAGGACGGCACATACTCCTTTGTCCTCCGCTATGCCAACGGCAACGGTCCTGTAAACACCGGCAAATCATGCGCCGTGCGCACCGTCAGCATAGACGGCAAGAAACTCGGCACAGTGGTAATGCCCCACCGCGGTCGCGGCACCTGGAACGACTGGGGCCTCACCAACAGCCTCGACGCCGCCCTTACCCCCGGCCCGCACACCCTCACCGTCACCTTCGAGCCGCAGAACGAGAACATGCACCTGCACACCAACCACGCCCTCATCGACGAGCTGGTGGTGACCCGCAAGTAAAAAAACGCCCATATACAAAAACGAGGGTGTGTCAAAATAGTCTGAATGTAGGGACATGCCTTTGGCATGTTTATCCAAACCGTTGGTTTTCAGGCTTAGGCGGTGTGTCAAAATAGCCTGAATGTAGGGACATGCCTTTGGCATGTTGAACCAATCATCTGGTTTACAGGCTTAACATCGCAAAGCGATGTCCCTACATCATTAAATTCCCGCAATTTGACACACCCT
>JBJFEE010000071.1:0-14245 GCA_051890455.1 Muribaculaceae bacterium | reverse complement strand
AGAGGAGAATGAGTAATTCCTACCTCAAAGTTTTGCACTTCGATTTGGAATCTTCAATGTTTTGGATATCAGTGTGGTTTCGGACGCTATTTGCCCACTCCAAAAAAAATGCCTAACTTTGTTCACAAACATAAAATACGAAGAAAATATGAAACTCAAATCCCTCATTTTTGCAGCTATGGCTGCCGTCCTCGCCGTTTCGTGCAGCAAGGGCGCACAGACCTCCGGAGACAACACCAAAGCCGACGCTCCCAAGGAGGAGGTCAATGAGTCGGTCAGCTTTGCCAAGCAGTCCCGCAACTCCCAGCAGGTCATCGAGCTCTCTGACGATAATCTCCTGCGTTCAAACAAGGAGTATGAAAAGGTTACCTTCGTCGACTTCAACGCCTCGTGGTGCGTCCCCTGCAAGAAGTTCGCCCCCGTCTTCGAGAGCACGGCCGCCGAAACCCCCAAGGCCGACTTTGTCAGCGTCGACATCGACAACTGTCCCGAGACCGCCAAGGCATTCAATATCACCGGAGTGCCCACCGTCGTCATCCTCGGTAAGGACGGCAAGGTAAAGGCCCGCTACGAAGGCACCAACGAAATCCTCCCCGCCGAAAACTTCGTCAAAATCGTCGGAGAAAATCTGTAAGAAAGTTTGGAGGAGATAAAATGTGTTTTTTTATAATATAGGGACATCGCTTTGCGATGTTAAGCCTAAAAAACAGCATGCTGGCCCAATATGCCAAAGGCTTGTCCCTACATTTGGGCTATTTTGACATATCCTCACACACTATCCCTCCGACAAAATTCTGAAATTACCCTTGAACCCGGCACAGGCCGGGTTCGTTCTTGATTTATGAAACTGACTGACATAGAACAACGGATAAAAAATTCCGGCATCGCCGAGCTCAACGACCTGCAGCGGGCGGCACGTGCCTGCACCGCGCAACAGATTATCATGCTGGCGCCTACGGGCACGGGCAAGACGCTGGCATTCGCCATCCCGCTTCTGAAGGCCGTCACCCCTGACGCCTTCCTGCAGGCTGTGATCATCGCCCCTTCGCGCGAGCTGGTGATGCAGATCCGCGACGTCCTGCAGGGCCTTTGCTCGGGATACTGCCGCGTGATGGCGGTGTACGGCGGAAGCCGCTTCGAGAGCGAGGCCAACTCGCTGCGTGGGTCTGTGCCCCAGATTCTTGTCGGCACGCCGGGACGCTTGCTTGACCATATCCGGCGAGGAACGGTGTCGGTGGAGACAGCCCGGGCCTTTGTCCTCGACGAATTCGACAAAATTCTGTCATTAGGCTTCGAGGACGAGGTCAGACGCATTCTCAAACGCCTCACCGCGACCCGCGTGCGTATTCTCACGTCGGCGACGGCTCCCGACCGCTGGCCGGAATTCCTGGACATGTCCGAGGCCGAGACCATCGATTTCACTGCCACCGCCGAGGACACCGTGCGCATCACCGTCGTGGAGGTGCCGTCCGCCGTCCGCGACAAGCTCGATACGCTGGCCTCGCTGCTGCGCAGTCCGCAGACCGGCTCGGCTATAGTCTTCGTCAACCACCGCGAGAGCGCCGAGCGCGTCGTCGGGTCGCTGTCGCGCCGCGGCATCCCCGCCACCCTCTACCATGGCGGCCTCGACCAGCGCCAGCGCGAGATTGCCGTCGCCAAGGTGCGTGCCGGAGTGGCCCGTGTCCTCGTCGCCACTGACCTTGCCGCCCGCGGTCTCGACCTCGAGGCCGGCATCGACTCGGTCATCCATTACCACATTCCTGTCGACGAAGCCGCCTGGACTCACCGCAACGGACGCACCGCCCGCGCCGGCGCCACGGGCAGCGTATACGTCATCACCGGCCCTGACGAGCCCGTCCCTGACTACATCGCCTTCGCCCGCACCTACTACCCGCAGGCCGACCCGGACGAAGCCCCCGCAAAAGAAGCCGAGAACGCCGCCCCGTCATCAACCGGAAAGCCCGCTGACATGACAATGCTATACTTCCAGGCCGGCAAGCAGGACAAAATTTCGAAGGGCGACATAGCCGGCTTCCTGATGAAGGTCTGCGGCCTCGCTCCCGCCGAGGTGGGGCTCATCACCGTAGCCCGCGACTACAGCCTCGCCGCCGTCGCCACCTCCGCCGCCCCCCGCGTCCTTGCCGCCGCCCGCACCGGCGCCCGCCTCAAAGGCCACAAACCCCGCATCTCCCTGGTGTAAAAGGTGCGTAGGACCGGCAGTCGTTTGCCGGTTGACCCATGTAGGGACGTGCCTTTGGCACGTTAATCACAGTCATTATTATGGGCAAGGTTAAATGGGGGTGTGTCAAAATGTGTGATTTTAATGATGTAGGGACATCGCTTTGCGATGTTAAGCCTGAAAGACAGCATATTGGTCCAACATGCCAAAGGCATGTCCCTACATTCAGGCTATTTTGACACACCCTCATGCTATAATAAATAAAAAAGCCGAGCGGGATGCTCGGCTTTTTGCGGAGAGGACGGGATTCGAACCCGTGGTAGGATTACTCCTACGGCAGTTTAGCAAACTGCTGGTTTCAGCCACTCACCCACCTCTCCTTTGGTGGTGTTGCTGAAGCACGGCCACAAGGCCTTTGCTGTTTAGCGGTACAAAGGTATAAAAAAATTTCGTACCCACCAAATAAATTGTGTGACACACAAATTTTAAAGCTTAAAAAGACGGTGTGTCAAAATAGCCTGAATGTAGGGACATGCCTTTGGTATGTTAAGCCAATTAACTGGTTTACAGGCTTAACATCGCAAAGCGATGTCCCTACATTCAGGCTATTTTAACACACACCGCCATTCAGGCTATTTTGACACACCTTCTCGGGCGGATGTTCTGTCGGTTTAATCTATGCTTTACCGATATTACTTTATCAGTACCTTTGAGGCCTTTTTGCCCTGGACGCGGATGTAGAGGCCGGGCTCGGGGTTGGTGACGCGGAGGCCCTGCAGGTTGTAGTACTCGACGGGGGCGTCGGTGTCGTCGGTGAGGATGTCATCGACGCCGGTGATGGACGTTTGCTTGATGTCGGACTGTTTGAGGACGAGGCGTCCGCCGCTGGCGGCGCGTGCGTCGATGTTGGCGCCGAAGCCTACATAGTATTTGCCGTCGGCGGGAACCTTCAGGGTCTGGGTGCGGACGGTGAAGTCGGTGCCGCTCCAGGGCTCGTCGATGACATAGTCGACGGGTTCGCCGACAATCTCGGGTGTCCATTCGGGAGCGACACGCATTTTGCCGGACTCATCGGGAGTTTCTTCCACCTCGGCCTCGCGTATCAGGCATACTTTCAGATTCTCGGCGGTAGTGTTCTGGCAGGCGGCGCTGAAGGTGAGTAAGCATTCACCCTGCTTGGCGAAGAAAGGCGGGGTGTAAGCCCAGCTGTTATAGGCTCTGAAGATGGCAAGCCCCTTGTAGTCCTGGGTGTCGTGACCCCAGTTCTGTTTGCTGTTGCCCTTGTCGAGAGTCCACAGTTCGTACTCCTTGCTGTCCATGTAGTCGGGGGTATATGGCAATGCGAGGGTTTCGCCAAGGCGGACGGGTTCGCTGTTTGCGGCCTCGCCCTTGACGTCGTCATAGCCGGCGTATACGGAGTAGGTGTAGAAACCGAGGGGCAGGTCGGCTTCGGTGTCAACGTATGGCTCTGCGGCGACGCCTTCGGCCAGGACAACACCGTTGCGGGAGATGGTGTAGGTCAGCTTAGCGGGCATGTAGCCGCCGTTGGCGCTCTCGGTGACGGCCTCGAAGGTGACTGTGCGGCCGTCGCCGTCATTGGCGACGGTTACAGACGCGGGAGCCTTGGGGGTGTCCTTGCCGACCCATGCCGAGGTGACCTCGGCAGCCTTGCCGGCGTTCTCGTCGAGATAGGGGATGACGGCGTAAGTGTAGAAGCCGGGAGCAACGAGTTCCTTGTCAGTGTACGAAGCGGCCGAACCGGGAGCGGGAGCGTCGAAAGTCTTGATTTCTGCGCCGTCACGGGTTACGACAACCTTTGTCAGAGCGGACAGCCCGCTGCCGCTGTTGGTGAGGGACGGATTGGTCCACGTCAGAGTGGCCTCAAGAGCGCCCTCAGCAGCGGGAGCAACAGCAAGGTCGCTGACAGCGGCGGGAGCGGGGACGATTTCCTCAACTTTTACGTCATCGACATAGATGTCCTTGTAGTCCGTCGAAGTACCGTCGAAGAGGAAGCCGATGTGATACTTGCCGTCGGCGGGGACGGTGAAGACGGCCGTTTTTTCCTGATAATCGGTGCCCGAGATGATTTCGCGGAAGACCTCGGTGTGGGTGCCGTCGGCGACGGGTTTGCTGTTGCGTACTACGGCAAGGTTTTTGGAGCTGCTGCCGCTGATTTTGGTGCTGAAGGTCACGCTGTAAATCTTTCCGGCTTCGAGTATGAAGGGAGGCAGATAGGCGAAAGCGTTAGGTTTACCACTTTCGTAGACTTTAATTGACTGGCTCGAAAAGCCCCAGTCGTTTCTGCCCGGTGCGGCGTGTACAAAAGTCAGCTGTTCAACGCTGTTGCGGTTGTCGAACGTGTTGGAGTACGGCAGGGCTACTGTGCCTTTGATGGTGATGGAGACTTTCGAGTTGTAGTTTGACTCCTTGCCGTTGTAGAGGGCTTTTACGACATATTCGTAGGTTCCGGCGCCGGGGATGGTGGTGTCTTTATAGGGCAGTTCGCCCGTCCACGACTCCTTGAGGACGTCGTTGTCGCGCTCGATGCGGTACGAAATCTTGGCAGGGTCGACGTATGCCCCGTGGCTGCCCTGGGGCGGAACGTCCCATGTCAGCAGCACGTGCTCTTCGTTGTCAGGGTCCTGGACGGCCTTGAGGTTATCGACTTTCTTGAGGTCGGTTTCCTCGCCAATCCATGCCGAGAACTGAGACGGGTCAGCCAGCGAGACGCCGTTTTTGTTGAAGGGTACGAAAACGTAGTAATATGTTCCGCTGCCGTCCTTGAAGCTGTTGTCGGTGTAAGTGCCGGCTGCTCCGGGGGCGGCACCCTCGGTGACGGTGGCGATAAGGTGCTCGTCATCAAGTTCGAAAGTCGTATACCGATATCCGCGGTAGATGCGGACGCCGGAGATGGCCGAAAGGTCGCCGCCGGTGTCGTTCTTCGACGGATAGGTCCACGACAGCACGGCCTTCATCTCGCCAAGAGGTGCGGGAGTGACGGTGGCAGTCGAAATTGCCTCGGGAAGCTCGACAAATTCGGCGACGGTGAACGACTTGATAGCGAAGTCACCCTGATAGCCTTCAGATACAAGATGAACTCCGAAACAATAGTCTCCGGAGGTCTCGACGGTAAATATCTCGGACGTTTTGTCGTTGTAAGAATACGATTGCTTAACGCCGGTGACGTTCAGGATTTCAGTTGTCATTGAATCCACGGTCTGCTCGGAACCGTATTTGACAACAAAGTCGTTTTTTTTAGAGCTAGATCCGTTGACGGTTCTATAGGATATGCTTATTGTGTATTGCTTTCCGGCTGTTAGTGTTATAGCCGGTGAAATCATCCAATCGTCGGCATTGTACTTATAGCTCTTGACCTGAGTATAGTAGGCGGCCTTTTCGCTGCTTTTGAATTTGAACTGGTTGTTGCCGCCGTCTTTGTTGGCGTCGACGGGCAGCCATTTGTCAAATTCGGTCTGGTTGAGGAAGGTCAGTTTGCACAGAGGCGTTTCGGCGCCCCAGACGGAGGCGGCCAGCGGCAACGCCATCAGGAGCGTAAAAATCTTTTTCATACGCACTAAGAATATAATATTGGTTAATATGCGGGGTGGAGGATTGTACCCTTGGTGGTGTGCCAAATCCGTCTAATGTAGGGACATGCCTTTGGCATGTTCAGGTGGCAGAATTGCCGGTCCGACATCGCAAAGTGATGTCCCTACATTAGCGAATTTGATCCACTATGAGGAGCGAAATTATTTCACTATCGCCTTATGGCTCTTGGTCACGCCGTTACGGGTGGTGACGACGATGTAGTAGCCGGGGGTGAGGACGGCTGTGGCCTCGCCGCTGACGTGGAGCTCGCTGACGCATACACCGGAGGCGGTGAAGATGCGTGCGGTAGCGCTGTCGGCGGTGACGGTGATGCCGTCGGCACCGGCGTTGACGCTGACGCCCGAGGCTTCGATGTCATCTACGCTGCCCGACTCGCCGAAGCTGACTTTCAGCTTGGTGTAGATGCCGGGCATCTCGAAGGTGCTGCTCTCGATGGCCTCCTCGCCGTTGAGCGAGTAAGACTTGAACTCCTTGCCGCTTTCGGGAGTGGCGACGATGGTGAGTTTGGCGTATTTGGGCACCATCGAGCCGTGGCCGTACTCCTTGCCGCTTTCGTCGACGACCTTGAATGTGCCGCCGGCGGCGGGCAGGAAGTCGAGGTAGGCTGTGGGCGAGCCGCTGTTGTTGCCCTCAACGTTGGGCTTCCACAGACGGTCGAGGGCGATGCTGGAGTCGCAGGTCAGGGCTGCGTTCTCGGCGCGGTCGCCGCTCTGCTTGACAAGGAGAGTGTGCGAGACGGGCTTCTCGTCCTCGCCTTCGGGAGCGATGCGGACGGGCAGGTTGTAGTAGATGGTGTTGAGCTGCTCGGCGCCGATGCCGTTGCCGGCGATGCCGAGGTAGATAAGGGCCTTGTTGGCGTGCAGGTCAAGTTCGGTGATGTAGTTGTTGTTGAGCGAGAGATCGGTAAGCCCGCTGTTGGCGCTCAGGTCGATGCCGTGCAGCTGGTTGTCGTCGGCTGAGAGTATGGTCAGCATGGGATTGGCCGACAGGTCGAGTGCGGCAATTTTGTTGCGGTTGACGTTGAGTTCCTGCAGGTAGGGGTTCTTCGACAGGTCAACCGAGGCGATGCCCAGGTTGTTCTGGACCTGGAGCCAGCGCAGGTACGGGCAGCCGGAGACGTCGAGGGACGACAGGCGGTTGTTCTTGAGGTCGACATACTGCAGCTGACGCTTGTTGCCGAGGTCGATTTTCTCGAGCATGGCTATGCCGTCGTCGCCGAAGCCGTCGCTGTACATCTCCAGCCACATCAGCTTGTTGTTGGCACTTAGGTCGATGTCCTTGATGCCTGTGTAGCTGAGGCGCAGGATTTCGAGGTCGCCGTTCTGGCTCAGGTCGATGGATGTGATGGGGTTCCAGTGAGCGTTGAAGAACTTGAGGCCGGGGCATCCGGAGATGTCGGCGGCGGTGATGTGGTTGTCCCATACGCCGAATATCTCGGCCATGTCGCCGTAGCCGGAGACGTCGATGGCGGCGATGTCGCCGTAGACGGCGAAGTAGTCGCCGGCGGCGGTGCCTTCGATGCGTACGCCGCCAATCTGGGTCGTGCCAGACTCGTAACCGTACTGGCCTGAGTAGCTTGTGCGGCTGCCGGTGCCCCAGTCAACCTCGACGGTGCCGCCGGCGGTGGCGGTGTTGACCAGGAACGAGAGCTTCTGGCCGTTGGCGACGGCGAAGCGTACGTGCTGCTCCTCGGAGGTGAAGTTTACCTTGATTGTCGAGGGCTCGGAGATGATGAAGTCTGTGGCGTAGATTTCCTTGCCGTTGACGGTCACGCTTTTGAAGCGCTGGCCGTCGGCGGGATAGGCGTGGATGTGCACGGGAACGCCCTTGAGGGCGGTGGCGCCGACGCTGGCGATGGTCTGGAAATAGAAGGGCTGCCACTGGCAGATGATGAACTTGCCGCCGGTGGTCTCCATGACATCGAGATCGTAGTCGAGGCTGTATGCCTTGAGGGGGTAGAGGCGGTCGAGTGTGCCGGTTTTGTTCTCGCCGGAGTCGCGGGCGTCCTGCAGGGTTACGGACAGGGCGGTGTGGCGGGCGGTGTTGTCGCCGCTGACGTCACATATCCAACCCATGTCGGGGCCGGTGACGTAGGCGGTGTTCGAGTGCTCGGCGTTGGAGCCCTCGAGGAAGAGGTTTGTGCGGGTGGTCTTCTTGGACTGCTGGAGGGTTTGCAGGGTATAGCTCATCGACTCGGCGGTGAAGTTCTTGCAGTTGCGCAGGTCCACTTTTGACATGCGCAGGGGCTGTGTGCCGTTGAAGTCGACGAAGGAGATGCCCGAACCGGCGGCGTTGAAGGTCTCCAGGTAGAAGGCGTTGATGAGGTTGACGAACGAAATCTCAGTCTCGGAAATGTTGAGGTCGGTCAGGCTGGTAAGGTTCGTGGTCTCGAGCTTCTTCATGGGGTTGCCGGCCACGGTGAGGCTCTTCATCTTGGTGTTGGCGCCGAGGTCAATCGACTCAAGGTTGTTGTAGCCGCAGTTGAGGTTTATCAGTTCGGGGCATACCGAGACGTTGACTTTCTTGAATGCGCAGTGGTCGATCCACAGCTGCTCGATGAGGGGCGACTTGGACAGGTCGATGTCCGACAGGTTCTTGTTGCCTTTGAGCGACAGCCATACCAGCTCGGGGTAGTCGCCAAGCGCGAAGGGGCTTGTCGTTCCCTCGGTCATCAGCCGGTTGTTGTCGAGTTCGAGCTTGCGCAGCGACGGCAAGCTGACGGGGTAGAAGTCGGTGAGCGAGCAGTCGTTGATGTAGATGTAGCGCAGGGTTTTCTGCGAGGCCTCCGGTGCGCAGATAAACAGGGATGCGAAACTCGGGCATTTGTTTATCGACAGTGTTTCGATGACCTCCAGGCTGCGGATGTCAAGACACGTCAGACCCGGGTTGCCGCTCACGTTGAGCTCGGTAAGGTGGGCGGCGCAGTTCTCCAGGCCCAGTGTGGAATTTTGGCTGGGCGAGTTGCTCAGGAGGTTGTTATTGAGGTTCAGACGCTCGATGGGGGAGTAGGTTTTGAGATTGAACTCGCTGATTTTATTGTCGTTGAGTTTGAGTATCTTCAGGTCGGTCATGTACTCGACGGTGGCCGAGGTGAGGCTGGCGTCTGTCATCTGGAACTCGGTGATTTTGCCCGAGACCTTGATGGTGGAGCCGCTGACGGCGCCTTCCACCCAGCGGTTGTAGGCGCCCTGGGCGGGGTTGATGGTGTACTTCATCTCTACGCCGTTGCCCCAGTCGACGGTGACGGGAGCGGTGGCCGACACGGTGTTCAGCAGCATCTTCACTGCCGTCCCCTCGGGGGCGTCCGTGGTCAGAGTGATTGCGCCCTTGGCCTGGAAGGTCAGGGCAAGCAGCGCAAACAGCGATAATAGTAAATGTTTCTTCATTGAATTGAGGTGATTAATATGATGGAAATTTCGGATTTTTAAGGAAATGGGGACAAGGCGGATGCATCTGGGCGCATTCCTGCGGCATCCGTCAATCGGGATGGCTGTAAACAACTGTTTTTGTGGATGTTCCGGGGAGCATCGCTGCAATAATAAATACCCCTTGTCCCCGGTCGGTGAGCGTCGGGAACTGCGGGAGGATGAATAAAAAAATGCGAATTTACTGGTGGAAGACGCTTGGCGCGGACGCCGTTGCGGGGTATCAGGTCAGGGCTTGGCGGCCCGCCTGTGCAAGTCATGAGAGGATAAGTGGAACAATCTTTTTTCGCAACAAAAGTAGAAATTTTTTCGGATAAATCAACACTTTTGGGGACAATAAATCCTCTGAACGCTCCAAAAATGTTTTTTGAGACAAAAAGGGCCGACGCACTCCGCGTCGGCCCTTGTGAGGGTTATTTGCAAGCTTGATTAATCAAACTGTCGTATTATTTAACGAGAACCTTGGTAGCTTTCTTGCCCTGAACGCGGATGTAGAGACCGTTTTCGGGGTTGGCTACGCGTACGCCCTGGAGGTTGTAGTACTCGACGGGAGCGTTGGCTTCGTCAACTACGATGTCGTTGACACCGGAGGGGTCGTTATAGTAAACGTTGATGGCGTTGAAACCGGTAGTGGCGCTGGGAGTGATGACTACGCTCTTTGTGCCCTCGGGGAGGGAGAGGGTCTTGCTGCTCTTGTCGTAGGTGCCGACGGAGAAGTTGGCGTTGCCGAGAGCGGTGGCATAGTTCGAAGTAGCGGTTTCGAAGACTACGGCGTTGAGGGTGATCTCGCCGGTAGCGGCGATGGTGACGGTGGTGTTCTTATAGATGCGGTACGACCAGGCCTTGGCGCTGCTCGAGTAGTAGAGACGGTTGTTGCCTGTGCCTTCGCCAACGAGGGTGACGGGGCCTGCCTTGAAGACTACGTCGTTGGTCTTGAACATGACGTTGCCGGTGGTGCCGTCAGCTTCGGCCTCTTCGGGGTCATAGGCGGGGTCCAGCTTGGTGATGTCGGTGAAATTGTAGGTGGCCTTTTCGCCGGTGGGACCTACGGGATCGGGATCGGGGCCGGGGCCGGGGGTGTCGCCGCCTTCGGGAGCGGTGTATTTGACAATCTGGCAGCCGGAGTTGAATTCCTTGGTGCCGTTGTAAATCGTGAGGTCACCGCTGATGACTACGGTAGCGCCTACCTCGGGGTCGTTGTTGGCGGTGGGAGTTACGTCAGCGCCCCATTTTGCACGGAAGACGAGGAGAACGTCCGAGCCGTCCTTGGTGTCGGCGATGTTGAACGATACGTTCTTGTACTGTTCGCTCCAGGTGGTGGTGACAGCTGTTACATAACCTTTTACATATACACCAGCGGGGTTGTCGCCGCAGATTTCGAGAGCCTTGGCTACGGTGAGGGGGTTGTCAATGGACGACTCGGGGACATCGGGAGTGGGAGTACTGCCGCCCTGAGGAGCGGTGTATTTGACAATCTTGTTGCCTTTGGCAATCTCTTTTTTGTCGTTGAAGACCGTGAGGTCGCCGCTGATTACTACGGTAGCGCCAACCTGGGGGTTGTTGTCGGCGGTGGGAGTTACGCCTTCGCCCCAAACCGAGCGGAAGGCCTCGATGGTCTCTGTGCCGTTTTCAGTGTCGGCGATGCTGAACGAGACATTCTGGTACTGGCTGCTCCAGGTTGTGGTAACCTTGGTGACGATGCCCTTGACGAATACGCCCTTGGGGCCGTCGGCGGAAGCTGCTGCCAGAGCTTCGGCAACTGTCATGGGGTTGTCGATTGTCGAGCTTGCGGCGTCGACTTTCTGCCCCTTGGCCATAGCGGATGTGGCTATGCACAGGATGGCTGCGAGTGAGAGTAAAAATTTCTTCATAAAAAGATTGAATTAGATGAATATAAGGGATTTTGGTTGTGTTTCCTGTATCGATATGTGACGTTTTTCTCCATCGTACCGCAAAGGTAGACAAATATTTCCGAGTAACCAAACCCCCGCCCGAGTATTTTGCCTAAAGGCAGAGATTTACATGGGCGGGGGATGGAAAAATCAGTTTTTCGCGCTGAAAAAGCTATCTTGGCTAAGATAGCTATAATAGCTATTGTAGCGTCCGGGCCGTTTATTCGGTGAAGAGCGGCGACTCGTAGGGCTCGCAGCCCGGCTCGCCGTACCAGCGGCTGTACATAAGGTAGTTGCGGGCGATTTTCTGGTTGATTTCGCGAGCCTGGGCGGGGTCGACGGGCTTGATGAACTTGGCGGGAGCGCCGGCCCACAGCTCGTGGGGGCCGATTTTGGTGTTGGAGAGGACTACCGAGCCGGCGGCGACGATGGCGCCTTCGCCTACGACGGCATTGTCCATTACCACCGCGCCCATGCCGATGAGGGCGAGGTCGCAGACCTTGGCGCCGTGGATGGTGACGTTATGGCCGATGGAGACGTCGTTGCCGATTTCGCATACCGACTTCTCGTAGAGGGTGTGGAGAACCGACCCGTCCTGGATGTTGACGCGGTCGCCGATGGTGATGGTGTTGACGTCGCCGCGGAGGGTGACGCCGAACCATACCGAGCACTCGTCACCCATGGTGACGTCGCCGATGACGGTGGCGTTGGGCGCCAGGAAGCACCCGTGGCCGAAAGCGGGCGTATGCCCGCGCAAAGGAATTATTGTTGCCATATATAAATGTGATTTATTGGATATTCAGTTATTTAACGAGCGGACGGGTGGCTGCGGCGAGCCACTCGCGCTCGGCGTCATTGGCGAGGAGCGGAGTGAGGGTGGCGCGGACGCGGGCGTGGTAGTCGTTGACCCAGGCTATCTCGTCGGCGGTCATCAGGGACGTGTCGAAGAGGGCGAGGTCGAAGGGGCATAGCGTCAGCGTCTCGAAGCGGAGGAAATGGCCGAATTCGGTGTCCATGGCCTTGACGGTGAGGACGAGGTTCTCGCAGCGGATGCCGTGGACGCCTTCGCGGTAAAGGCCGGGCTCGTTGCTGGTAATCATGCCGGGGACGAGGGGCTGCATGAAACTGCCGAAGGTGATGCGCTGGGGCCCTTCGTGGACGTTGAGGAAGTGGCCGACGCCGTGTCCGGTGCCGTGGAGGTAGCTCAGGCCGTGCTTCCACAGGAACTGACGTGCCAGCACGTCGAGCTGCGTGCCCGAGGTGCCCGTGGGGAAGATGGCCGAGGCAAGGGCGATGTGGCCTTTCATGACTAGGGTGAAGTCGGTGCGCTGCTGCGGGGTAGGGGTGCCCGGGCAGATGGTGCGCGTGATGTCGGTGGTGCCGTCGAGGTACTGGGCGCCCGAGTCGATGAGCAGCAGGTTGCCCTTGAGCACGGCGACGTCGCTCTCGGCGGTGGGCTCGTAGTGGACGATGGCGCCGTGGGGGCCGTAGGCGGCTATGGTGCCGAAAGACTCGTCGAAGAACAGCGGCATGGCCTTGCGGTTGCGTAGGAGAATCTCGCAGACGCCGGTCTCGGTCAGAGGCTCGCCCTCGCCGTCGGCGCGGCGCTGTATCTCCATGAGGCTGCGCACGAGGGCCACGCCGTCGCGGGCCATGGCGGCGCGTATTCCGCTGAGCTGTACGTCGTTCTTGGCGGCCTTGGCGACGGCGACGGGCGAGTCGCCCACGATGGCGCGGTCACCCAAGGCGTTGACAAGGGCCACGGCGCTGGCCGAAGGCTCGACAAGGACGGTGGCGTCGGCGGGGAGGGTGCGGACGAAGTCGAGCGCCGAGCTGTAGGGCGCCGTCGCCACGCCGTACGATGTCAGATGCGCCTTCACCTCGTCGGTGAGCTTGGCCGGGTCGATGAACAGCGTCGACCCGTTGGCGCTGAGGTACAGGAACGCTGTTGCCACGGGATTGTATCGCACGTCGTTGCTGCGTATGTTGAGAATCCATGCTATCTCGTCGAGGGCCGAGATGAAGACCGCGCGGGCGCGCTTCTGCTCGACGCGGCACAGCACACCCTCGATTTTTGTGCGCACGTCCTCGCCGGCGTGGCGGATGTCGTGGACGAAGACTTTGCACTGGGGCAGTGCGGGGCGGTCGTCCCAGACGCGTGCGGGGTCGAAGTCGATGACGACGTTGATTCCGGCGGGTTCGAGTGCTCCGATGAGGCGGTCGGTGGCCGTGGCGCTGTACACCATGCCGTCGATGCCGACGGTGGCGCCGGCCTGGAGGCTGCCGGTGAGCCATTGCTCGATGGTGGGGGTGCCGTCAAGTCCCTCCTTCATCAGCACGATGCCTGTGCCGTCGAGCTGGCGGGCCGCCTGGATGAAGTAGCGCGAGTCGGTCCACAGCAGAGCCTGTGTCGCCGTCACCACCAGGGTTCCGGCCGAGCCGTTGAAGCCCGAGAAATACTGGCGCACCTTCCAGTGCGGGGCGACGTACTCGCTCTGGTGCGGGTCGGTCTGAGGAATGATGACGGCGTCGACGCCGGACGATGCCATGAGAGAGCGCAGTGCCGTGAGGCGTGAGGATATTTTTGTGTTCATGGGTTAAGTGTTAGTCAGTGTTATTAAGAGGTGGAGGGACTTTAGGGTCTTTGGGGGAGGGTGTGTCAAATTGCAGGAATTTAATGATGTAGGGACATCGCTTTGCGATGTTAAGCCTGAAAACCAACGGTTTGGATAAACATGCCAAAGGCATGTCCCTACATTTAGGCTATTTTGACACAGCCTCCTCTAAGGGCTTTAAGACCCCTATCGCCCTGCAGCCCGTCGGCAAAATTACGGAATAATGGGCTAAGCGCCAAAAACGGGGCCGTGCGGGACAAAATAAGGGCTTTTGTCAAACTGCTAAATATATATTAATGTGTAAAAATGCAAAAAGTTCGGCTCCGGAGTAAAAAAGTCGAAAAAGAGGGAATTTTTTTTTGGCAACCCTTTGCTGTTTCAAAAAAAGGTGCTATCTTTGCAACCGCAAACACGAGCCAACGGGCTCTGCTCCCCTGCAGACGCCGCCGTGCTGCGATAGAAAATTGACAATTGCCTCTTTAGCTCAGTTGGCCAGAGCACGTGATTTGTAATCTCGGGGTCGTT
>JBJFEE010000070.1:0-14581 GCA_051890455.1 Muribaculaceae bacterium | reverse complement strand
CTTTTACCCCGCAAAGTTATTGCCGCATCACCGAACATCAAGGGCAGGTGTGCGCTTCACGTTCCTCTCGCTTTCGTTACCTGCAAGCGAGCAATCACCCTTGCTTCATAGTCGGCTCAACGGCACTTTTCGGGCAGTGTAAAAGGATATTCCTTTACACAACTCACAAATATTTTCTAATATGCACGACGCAACAATCCACATGAGCAGAGAAGCAATGTTGGCTCATACTATCGCCGACACGCTCAACACAACGGGCTTCAACTACAATCTCTTCAACGAGGCTATGGCTAACGAGCACAGAACTTTGCAGCAGTTCTTCACAAAGCTCATCGTCAACTACATTCGCTTCATGGCAAGCGACGCTTACCGCACCGACGCTCGCAACAAGGCAAGCAAGGAACTTGCCGAACAGCTCAACTGCACTCTCAACGACATCATGGTTTATCTGCCCTGCATCTAACCGAACAACGAAACTGCTGTCAGCCTCGGAACTCTACGGAGATCCGGGGCTTTCTTCTGCTACCGCTGGGGTGAAATAGGTAGGTCGCTCTCTGAACCGACGCAGGAGCGAGGGGAGTGCGAGGTGTCGCTGTTGTCGTGGTGGTCGGTGCTTGGGTCTTTGCTTCGGCAGGACTGATAGCGGACTGAGAGAGTAAGCCGTGGGCGAGGACTTCTTCGGCAGATGTTGCGCTGCCGTGGACCTGGTGAGGACTACGACTGCGGCTCTTTCCGCTTTGAGACCTCTGCATTGATATGTCCTAACGTGTTGTGGGTGTTGATGCTCAACCTGCACCGCTCAATAATCGGAGTTGCCGTTTCTCTCATATTCTTTGGTGAGTGGCAGTTGTGATTGCAGCGGTGTGGCACTCGGCGCAGCTGTCAACCCTTGTGCCGTATATCAGCAACGCCAACCTATGCGCTGCTATTTCATCGGAAGGTCGCCATTCGCTTTTCTCTGTATGCCTCTACTTGGGGCTATGGTATGCTGTACCTTACGAGGCTCCGACTTGCGACGATACACATTCGTAGTTGGTCGTTCCCGTTGCTGCCGGCTGCGAAGTACGAGTTGGGCTTGCAGCATCATAAAAAGCAGTCAATGATTTTGCACTGGGTGACAGTGCCTGAGAGCCAAACTTACAGTTGCGCTCGGAGCTGCCATTATTTTTCCTGCCGCAAAGTTACGGTGGCTGTCGGCTATCCTCCCATTCGGTCGGCACAAGGACAAGCAAGTTCCACATAATATTTTTGAAAAATTTAGGGCGCAAGACCACAAAATTTTCGAGCCACAAGGGTAAAAAATATTCCGCGCAATCCTTGATGTACGCTCGCCCAATCACCCCCGTCTGATTGCAGCGTAAAAATTAAAGGCGCTCCGGCGCGTAAGTTTAACCCTCAAACACTTCAAAATCATGACAGCAGTTTATTCCAACTCAAACTTCTTCGCCTACAACGAAAACGCCCAGCTCCGTGAGTATCAAATCGAAGTCATCACCTTCGACGGCGACAGCGAAATAGTCTATGTAGAAGCCTACGACGAACACGAGGCTCTCGATACAGCAGCAAGCATGGTCGACAACGCCGACTACTGCATGATACAAGGGGTGACGGCTGCATAAGCCGAGCCCCAAACCGCTCAGAAGCAATCACGAACATCAACTCATAAATCCCAAATAATATGAAACGTCAACAGATTATCGACATCGCGGCTCAGATTGAAGACCGCATCAACTCCTCTCACAACTACGAGGACATGTACATCAACGCAAAGGCTAACATCGGCAAGGACTACGCCTACATCGAAATCCTCCCCAATCAAGTCCCCGGCAAGTTCTGCGAAACAATCTTCAACGTCGAAGAAATCCTCGCTTTCGCCACGGTTTACAAACTCTCGGTCCACTTCACAATCAGCTCTCGCTTCGAGGCAAAGACTCTCCCGAGCATCGACCTCTTTTGCCACGACAAAATCGAGGACTAAGACCTCACACTCTCTCCCTCGCTCCTTCGGGCTTCGGCTCGGAGGAGCTTCTTCTTTTGGTTGTCTTTTCTCCACTCCGCACCTCTATATACCTTTGAGCCATAATTACAAGATATTATGGCTCACCGCTTCGCTTACTCACCAACAGGCATAACCCTCACAGGAACCCTCGGCGACATTCCATTATGGGTTGACGGCACATTCGTAGATGTGCGCCTCACCGCGCCGGGGGGTGTCGTTGTGCTCAACGAGCGTTACTACGCCTACGGCGGCTCGGTAAAGCTCTACGACCTCGGCTCGCTTATCGAGAACGATATGCGAAAGTCGGGCTACACCTATGCGGACTACACAATAGCCCTGCTCAACAAGTCGGGCGGCACAGATGCAAGCTGCGTCATGCACTTGCTCTACTGCGACCGCCTGAACGTCTGCACAGACCTTGACGTGTTCCTTGCCGAGAACTTCCTGACGACGCTTGCTTACAGACGCATCGCCCCCAAGGACATTCTCTCGCTGTTCTTCCTCGCCCGGAAAGGCGAGAACACAGATGTCAAGGTGGCTTATCGTTGGCGGTCATCGGCTGTTTCGCAGGGCACTCACGTTGACTCTTACGTCAAGACCGGCACGGCGCCCGGTGCCGACAGTGTGCAGCAAATCAACATATCGCAGTCGGATATGGTATATGACGCCAGCCATTCCTACGGCATCAAGGCCGACTCGGTGGAAATCGTCAGTTTCACCGTGTCAGTGGGTCAACGCTCAGTTACCTGCTTCGTTGACCGCTCGCTTGATGACGCAAACAATTTCTATTTCAGAAATTGTTTCAACTGCTGGGATTTGCTTGCCGTGCCTATGACTACCACAGCCAAGACCGAGGTGGAACGCTCGACTGCCGTGGTGAACACCACGTCGCAGTTCTACAATCAGCGTACCACCAAGACCTATGAGGTCGAATCGGGTGCGCTCACCTCCGACGAAGCGAATTGGATAGACCAATTCATTGCCTCATACGAGGTATTCCGGCTCGTCCCAAACGATTGCGACGATACCGAACCCGCGCTGATGCAGCACGTCATCATCACCGACTCGACCTGCGAGGTCAGCGACGGCGACGAGAAGCCGCCTGTCGTTAAGTTCACTTGGCGTTATGCCGACAACCGCCCGCTGGTGCATCTGTCCGCTTCGCTCGGCATATTCACTTCACCGTTCAATCCCACATTCGCATAATGGCTCATTCCGTACACATCACCACCGCCCGACAGATGCTCAACTCCGGCGACCCCGTCGATATTTCCGTGTGGAAAAGCGACGGTTCTATCTTGGAGCTTCACAACATTATCTCGCTCCGCTATAACTTCTATGGTGGCTGGCGCAACATTAAAATCCTCTCGTCCGGCGAGATGCGCAAAATCAGAGATTGCTGCATCTTCCGCGTAAACGGACTCGAAGTGTTTCTTTAATATAAACCTTTCAACCCATTATAAATTATGGACTTAAACTTTAACTCGGTCGAAAATATCCCAACGCTGAAAGCGAGGGCGGCATTTTCCGTTAACTCCGCTGCCGTGTTCCGTGAGGACATCGACACGACCCCGACGGTCATTGACGGCAAACTCGCCTATATGCCCTGGGGCGCGGACGATAAAATGCCGTATGACATTCTCGACCTCATAGAGCAAGATGAAACACTCGCCACTTGCCAACAGTTCAACGCCGAAGTCTGCTACGGATCCGGCTTGGTCTATGACTGCGCCGCAACCTCCGCTGCCACCGCAGAAGAAGTCGAAGACTTCCTGCTCGACAACGACATCGCCTCATACTACCTCGGTGTTTGCCAAGACTTCAAACACTTCGGCTTCGCCGTCAGCGTTATCATTCTCAACGCCGAGGGTACAAAGGTGGTGCGCCTACTACGCAAAGAGGCTATATATTGCCGCTTTGCCGTGGCCGACAAGTCGGGGCGCATACCCAAAATACTCTATGCCAACTGGCGCACTCTGCCTAACCGCGAGGACATTGAGGTCATCGAACTGCTCGACCCGTCCTCGCCGTGGCGCGACCTGCAAAACCGTATAGCTTCGGGCTGCAAGACGCGAAAATTCGCTGTCTTATCTCGCATACCTACGCCCGACAGCACCTATTACCCCATACCACATTTCGCTTCGCTCTTCCGTGGCAAGTGGTACAACATCAAGCAGCTCATCGGCATTGCCAAGGAGAGCAAGCTCAAAAACTCTGCTCCAATCAAGTATCAGATTGAGATTTCGGTGAAATATTGGGAGAGCATCTTCCGAGCCGAGGGCATCACCGACCGCCGCTTGCAGCAGGAACGCATCGTCAGCGAGAAGCAGCGCATACTCGACTTCCTCACGGGTGCGGAAAACAGCGGCAAAGCCTGGTTTTCCACTTTCTACATCTCGCCCGACGGCAAGGAGCAGCACGATGTCGTCATCAACAAGATAGACGACTCCAAAGAGGGTGGCGATTGGGAGAGCGACATTCAGGAAGCCGTCAACATGATTTGCTTTACGCTCCGCGTACACTCAAATCTTGTTGGCTCTGTGCCCGGAAAGGCTCAGACCAACAATTCCGGCTCTGACAAGCGAGAACTCTACACAATCGCCCAGGCACTCCAAAAGCCGTATCACGACCTGCTTTTCACCGTGCATCGCCTTATTATCCGCTTCAACGGCTGGAAAGGCGTTAAGCCCGATTGCCCCTTCATTCAGCTAACAACACTTGACGAACACCAAGACGCAAAACAAGTAACCCATGAAACTGATAACCAATAATGAGGTACTGCAAAAGTACCTTCCCAACCAAATAGCCACAGTCAAGGGCGAGACCGCTCTCTTTGACAAGATAACGGCTCACCTTGAAGCCGCAGAAAACTGGGTGATTGATACGTTTTGCTCCGTCAAAACTTTCAACACCATTTGCGGCTACGTTGACAATAACCCTGTACGGGTACTATTATGTCAACTTGTGGCTACCGAGGCAATGCGCCTTGCCATTCCCTCGCTCGACCTTGTGTTCACGCCTAACGGCTTCGGCGTTGTCAGCAACAACACCGTTGCCGCCGCATCGAAGCAGCGCGTCGATAGGCTTATCGGCTCGATGCTTACTCTCCGCGACGAGGCAATCGCCCGGCTATTGCCCGAACTTGTCGGAGCAAGCCAGTGGCTCAACTCCGACCAGGCACGTTTCTTCGGTGCATCGCTTTTCTCCGACCTCTCCGTTGTCGATAGCATCGCCAACGTGCAAGGCTCCAAGTGGGATAAGTACCTCGAACTCCGTTCTCAGCTTATCGACCTTGAAGACGCTCTCGCCGAAGAATATATCTCACCCGAACTGCTCACCGTCCTGCGTGATCGTCAGCTTCGACGAACACTCACGGACGAGCAAGCCGAGGTGGTGAAAGCCATTCGCAACCAAGTCATCGGCTATCTGCGCACCAACACATTTGTTGGTCGCCGTTTGCAGGACATAGTAAACTATATCCGGCAGCGACCCAATGCCTTCCCCGAATGGCACAACTCGGCTACCGCCAAGCTGTTCTCACCACCCAAATTTGAGAATAAGAAAAACTCACCAGGCTACTTCTTCTGATTTCGTAACGATAAGCATATCTCAACACACTTATTTCTACATATTATGTCGAAACAAGAAAAAACCACCGAAGAAAAGCCCTTAATTATTGACCTCGTTGTGCCGCAGGGCTGGCACGAACTCACTCAGAAACAGCTCCGCTATGTTTTCACCCTCATTGCTGCAGAGTTGTCAACAGACGAACTGCTGATAACTTGCCTGTTCGGGTGGAGCGGCTTAAAGGTGGTCGGCAAGAACCCAAACCGTAAGTACCTTATCCAAAAAGATAGGTACTTGTTTGAAGCCACGCCTGAGCATATCGCCGAACTGCTACCGCTGATCGGCTGGCTCGGCGAGTTGCCGACTGCACCTGTAAGGCTTGAACGCATCGGCAAGGCTACCGCCATTGCCGCCGACTTCCAAGGCGTACCTTTTGAAACGTACATCTGCGTTGACAACCTCTATCAAGGTTTTCTCCAAACGCAGAACGATGCCTTGCTCGATGAACTCGCCCGCATCTTGTACCCCAAACTTGGCAAGCACAAACTCGATGATGCCGAGCGCATCTCTGTCTTCTATTGGCTTGCCTCGTTGAAGGCTTTCTTCTCCAATCGCTTCTCGGACTTCTTGCAGCCAATCGCAGGTGCCTCAGACGGCAACCTGCTCGGCGGCTCACCGAACATCGGTGCGCAACTGCAAGAAGCTATGGACGCTCAAATCCGTGCACTAACAAAAGGCGACATCACCAAGGAGAAAGAAATCCTCTCGCTCGATACTTGGCGAGCCCTTACGGAGCTTAACGCCCAAGCACGAGAGTATAAACAACTTCAACAACAACTTAAAAAGTAGTTTCTTATTTCGCTATGGCTCAACATACAACAACCAACTGGAATGCAACTCAATTCTTCGAGCAACTGACTGCATCTAACCGCCTCGCCACCTCGGAAAACTTTGTTTTCTGTCGGGTGTCGGGGCTGGAGGGCTTCGAGGAAGCACTCGAACAGATGCAGTCGGCTTCGGCTTTTGTCTGCGTTTCGGATATAGCCGACGGCTACACCGAACTGAACAACACGCCACGGACGCGCCGCGTCAAAACCGTGTTTCTCGCTATGCGGCACGCCGTAAATGATATGGAAGCCCGGAACGAGTGCATGGAAACTATGCGCGAGCTGTTCCGACAATTCATGTCGGTACTCACCCTCGAAAGGGTCAAGTTGGAGCAGGACTGCATCTACATTGACCCCCGAATATCGTTCAACGAGATAGACCGATATTTCTTCTCCGGCTGCTCTTGCGCATATTTCCAAATCGCTATTGACAAATACACTGACCTACGTTACAATGCAAACGAGTGGAACAAACAACCCACAGCAGGAGCGTGAGAAGTATGTCCGCGCTTTCAACGCCACGATGATTAAGATTTGGCGAGAGCAAATCTCTCTCCTCGGTGTCATCGACACAGGGGCGTTGTACCGCTCAACCATTGCCGTAGGTATGAATGCCGACGGCAAATATACTTCTGTAACGCTCTCTCAATCGTTCAACACCTATGGCTTATTTGTCGATTACGGCACAGGCTCGAAAACGCCACGAGGGAATAGTGGCGACCTCGGTGCCGGGTTCACCAACCGCCGCAAGCGTAAGCGGTGGTTCTCTCGCAAATACTTCGCCTCGGTGATGAACATTCAGGAGTTCTTCGCTGACAATCTTGGCAAAGATTGTTGCCTTGCGATTTCGCGAGCACTCAATCCCGACCTTATGCGCAAGTCGGTGACGCTTTAAGGTGTCTTTTCTCATACTCCCAATTAGCCATAGCTTTGCGATATAAATATCAATTTGCTATGGCTAATTCTATCAATACCCAATCGCTTACCCAACTCATTACAGAGTTCCGTAAGCTCAACGCCAAGGACGCAATAACGCCCGAAAGCCTCGGCGCAATCATGCAGCGCATCACTGACCTGCTTGCTACTGCCGGGAGTTCCGAAACGACCACGTTAATGGCGAACTGGTACAACGCCATGCGCGATGCGGCTATGTACATCTCCAACATCAAGCAATCCAACGTAACCGACCGCAACGACTTGTACCTGCACGTCGATAAGGTCTCGCCGCTTGGCGACACGACAAGCTCCAACAATGTCGGCATCAAGTTGGCACAAGCCACGACCGAACATTCGGGCGTGATGCGAGCGCAGCAGGTCATAGACCTTAACACTGTGCGCAATCGCATGAATGACACTGTGTTGCCGACACTACAAAAGTTGGAGAAGTTAATAGCCGAGTTGACAGGCACTTCCGACTCCGTTGCCACCTTGCAGGGCAAGGGGCAAATCGCTGTCGAAGTTGTCAACGGCGACCTTTGCGTCTATGGCGCAGGTAAGTTGCAGCAAGCGGGATATGTGCCATATCTGTTCCGCCACACTCGCCGCCGCAATCGCGACCGCGTGAACAAAAACAAGCAATACGGACCACCGACCAAGGGTTGGCATCTGTATGGCTCGTGGCAGACGGTGAAGGTCACCGGCACGAAACTGCATTTCTCCACCAACGAGCCAAAGTCCATTCACAAGCAAGCAAACGCTTTCAGCCTTGATGTCAACGACCTTATCCGTATTCATGTCGATAAGGACGGACACAAGAGAATAGCTTGGGGTCGTTCGATGATTTGCCTTTACGACAAACGAGCGAAACAAGAGCGCATGGTGCGCCTTCGCTTCGCTGTCGGCTTCGCCAAGAAAGTCTATCACGGCAAAGCAATCGTCAATGTCCTCAATCTCGTCAGTAACCTTGCCGAGTTCTCGGTCGTTTACGACCCCAAGAGCGGCAAGTTCGCCATTTCGAGATAGCGCAAAAGAAAAGGTTAGCATGGACTGCCAACCTTTGTAAACAGCGTAGATAGCCTCAACGGCTCATCAAGCATTCGTCAGTGAAAGCCTGGGATAATATAACAGCAGAGCCATTATATCGCCATCACATATACACCCAGAGGTGGACTTACAGGTACAGTGGTTGGAACATCGTTGAGTGGTTGAACTGATTTGTATGAGTACAGAGGTGTGACTTAGGTATCGCAAAGGTACTATGTAGCCCACAATTTTCAAAAGACACTATAAAATCCCCCATAAAATCACATTCCAAATGAAACCTTATAACGCTTTTTCTTCGGCAAACGTCACCCCACAAAGCACTCCACAAAGAGGGCAAAAGCCCGGTCGGAAACCTCGGGGCGTAAAAAAGCACACCTTGCAACTCATCTGCGCCGTCGCGCTGATTGTCGTAGGCAGCGGTCTGCTTGTCACGGGCTTCATCGTACCGCCAGCAGGTGAAATACACCCCTCAGTTCTCATCGCCTTTGGCGAAATCCTAACGTTCGTCGGCGCACTGTTCGGCATCGACTATCACTACAAGGCTAAGGCAATAAAACCATAATCATTATGAGAAAGATAGACAAAATCATTATCCATTGCGCTGCCACTCCTGAAGGCAAGCATTTCACGGTCGAGCAAATCCGCCAATGGCACGTCAAAGGCAACGGCTGGAGCGACATCGGCTATCACTTCGTTATCTATCTCGACGGCTCCGTCCACCGTGGGCGACCGATTGAGAAAGTCGGCGCCCACACAAAGGGCTACAACGCAAACTCTATCGGCATCTGCTACGTCGGCGGCTGCACCGCTGACGGCAAGAAGCCCAAGGACACACGCACCGAGGCGCAGAGATCCGCACTCATCAAGCTCGTCGCGGAACTCCGCTCGCAATTCCCCGGCGCGACAGTCCACGGACATAACGAGTTTGCTAACAAAGCGTGTCCCTCATTTGACGTTCAGAAAGAGTTTCCTAACAAGTAACTTGCTATGAAACACTTGCTTCCGTTCCTCTTAATCGTGCTTTGCGTATCGTCTTGCGGTACGCAAAAGCAGGTGCAGAAAGATGTGTCTGCCGCCACCGACTCCGTCGTGACGGCGGAACATCACCGCACAATCGCCGTTTCCGACTCTATCATCAAGAACCTGCACTTTGAGTTTGACACCCTGACAATCACAGTCGAACGCCCGGTCCTTGTAGAAGGACAAGCAATACGTCCGACCGAGATTGTCCGGCTGAAAGCCGTCGGGGGCAAACTCAACGACACACGCCGGCAGCATAAGGTAGCCGTCGAAGCCAAGTCAAGACTTGATTCCACGGCATACAAGGCGAACTCGGCTGACAAGTCGGCCGAGCATACCGCCACAACAGTAGCCTACGAACCGCCGAACACTACGTCGTTCCTGCTGTTCGTGGCACTCATCTTAGGCTTGTTAGCCTATTATTTCCTACACCGCAGAAAGTAAAAGTTTCTTCATAAGCAAATCCCTTTGAGCCGCCGTAGTCGTGATGACTGTGGCGGCTTTCTTCGTAGGGAGCAGTGGGGATAGCCACTTGCGGCATTCTATGGGTAAGCGTTCAAGCCTATACGCCTTGGTAGGCTAAGCCTACGGCAGAACATCTGCTCCTTTTCGGCTTGTCGCTGTCGGCAGTGAGTAACGCAACAAGAGCCGAACACTCCCTCGTATTCCCGACCTGGGTGTGGAACGAACCTGCGCCACCATTAGCTACGCTTTCAATCGGCTGCGCTCGGCAGACACCAAGCGAGCTTGGGTCTGCTCTCACTGGCACGATTGTTGGCTGATGAACCCCATTGACGCAAGCACGAACTCACCACCGCGCAATCGCTTGGGCATTGCCTGACGATGATAGCCTTGCATCATCTGAATTGCCCCACGGCCTTGACGTTCTGCGACTTAATAGGTTGGCTTCTTCGACATTCCGATGTTTGCTCCGCAACTTTCCCATTTCCTATTTTATTCAGCATGAGATTTTTTCCGCTTCCTGACATCGGCTGAGTTAGCTTTTGCCGCAGTATTCGCTTCACAAATTTACGCACTTGCGACGCTGCGGCTACCGCCTTTTTCGGGCAAGGACAAGACGAGTTTGGCAAAATATTTTTCAAAAAATTTAGGGATTGCCTACGGCTGCACTCAAAATTTTTCTTCGCGGAAGCATTTTCGGCTGCGCTCGGCAGACACCAAGCGAGCTTGGGTCTGCTCTCACTGGCACGAAAATTCGAGACCCCGCTGCGCTCTGTGAAAAATATTTACTCCACAGGTGGATTGCCAAATCCTTGCTCCTGCGTCTGTTAAGTGTGTCTTGGTTGTTCGCAAAACAGCGAAAGCAACTCGCTCGAATCAGTTGCAAAATCTCAAACTTCTAAAATCATACGGAAATGAAAAAGAAAACATCGAAAAAGTCGGAAGCCCCTATCAAGGAAGTCGTAGAACAGGCAGTGGAGCAAATCAAAGAGGCAGCTGCCGCAGCCGAGGCAAAGCCCAAGCAGCGCAAAATGGTCGAGTTCAAAGTGCTCGCCTCAATCCTGGAGTTCGCCACTGAAAAGGCGCAGCTTCTCGCGTTCCACACTGAGGCCGGCGAGGAAGTCAAGTTCTGGCTCTCAAAGTCGCTCACTCACTTCGTTGCCGACGGCGACGAGCCGGAGAAGATAATCTGCCGCCTTCCGGCTTGGCTCTACTACAAGGCAGGCTTGAACAACTTCTTCCCTGTAGAACGCTGGTCGCAGGTGGCTATCTAATCCCCACGCTCCCTCTCCCAAGAAAGCCGACCACAGGTCGGCTTTTCTTATGGTTGGCTCAAAGGGATTTTACCGCTCGCTATCGCTTATGCCTGCGGTGCATAAGGGCTTTCGGTTGCAATGGTGGCAAAGCCACTAATGTACTTGACCTCATAGCAATGGCATAGGTCAGTAAAACGATTGCAATAACTTTCGCCCACAAATATCTGCGATGCTGACACGCTACCGCTCTACCTACGGTGTTAGACACGCTTCGCTCTACCTGCGGTGCATAGGGGCTTTCGGTTGCAATGGTGGCGAAGCCACTGATAACATGACCTTATAGCAATAGCATAGGTCAGTCAAAACGATTGCAACGACTTTCGCCCACATATATCTGCGATGCCACACGCTTCGCTATACCTGCGGTGCTTAGGCGGCTACCTTTTTAGTCCCACCCGGAATGTGTCGCACAGTTGGCATTTCACCGCTCATTGCGCCCTTGCTTCCGCTGTTCCTCTTTTCTCTAAAGTCAGCCAGTCCGAGCAGCCTACGGCTCAGGGCGTGGTGAGGTCGGCAGATTGTCGCACTCCATTCCGCCTATGCTTTTGGCGACACCGCTCCCTTCGCTCACGGTGTCTGCCAACGCTACGTCTGCATTACGGCTACAAACTGCCTGTCGCCGTTGCCTGTGTCAATGGCGACACCTCTCTACGCTCTTTGCTCCGACTAACTGACCCGAAAAGGTAACTGCTACTGCTACGTTCTCCATTCTCGCAGAGCCAACACTTACGACACGTTCCACCCACCCGATAGAGGATTGAGCCGCCACCACATAGATACACATTCGGTTGGCAGCAGGTGTGGCACTGCCAGCCTACTTTTCGGCTTCATCTGCTACATTACAGCCAAGAGATTGCTTTCGCCGTTGGACTTAACGCCACTATCAAGCCAATGCCCAAGTCGCCAACAAGTTGACAACTACGGCAATTCCCTTCGGTCGGCTTTATGGTGGCTATCCAATAGCGAGCAAACTCTCGTCCTCCATTCCGCTGATGAGCCTACACTCCGGCTTATGCGCCACGCCACGATGCCAACCTCTTGACCCCGCCCCGCGCCCCGACGAACGGCAATGCTACGAGGCAGGGCTACGACTGGCGGCATACGCCACGGTCGGGGTCAACATCGGCTATGTCCGGGCAGCCTACGGCTCAGGGTACGGCAAGGTCGAGAGATTGTCGCACTCCATTTCGCCTATGCTTTTGGCGACACCGCTCCCTACGCTCACGGTGTCTGCCAACGCTCCGTCTGCATTGCGGCGGCAAACTCTCTATCGTCTGCGCCGATACCTTGCTGTACTCTTTGCCCCGACAAATCCGAGTTGCCCTGTCCGCCCGTCAGCTCCTGCCTACGCCTTTCGCCCACGCCCTACGCATCACCGCTCATCGCCATAGCCCCCACAAGTGGAGAGATAGGTGCAGCCGAAAAGTCAAAATCCGCGAGCGGAATTTTGACTTTCACGGTAGCGATTTCACCGCACATCGGCTCGGTGTCGGTGCATATAACGCAACGGAAAACGAGGTCGGAGCGGTCGTGTTCCATTGGGCGGTGGGGGGGCATAAGAGCCGTACACGGGGCGCTGCCCCGTACCCCGTAATAACCTATAAATCAACACTCTAATTTTACGAAGCCTTTACAAACGTAAGGCTAAAATTAGAGATTGTAACGATTTTTATAGGTTATTATGCTGAATATCAACCTTTTACGGCTCGGTTTTGCCTGGACTGGCAACCCTTCGCCTAAATGCTGATAGTCAGCAGTTTAGCCACCAAAATTTAAGCGATGCTCTTTTTGGTGTCTTTTCGGGTCGATTGAACGCTTCCGAACTTTGCATCACCGACACCAACTCCACCACTCAGAGCGGCGAAGTTGGGTCAGGTCAACAGCAAATTTTCCACTCAGAGCGAAAAATTATGGCAAACTACAGTACCACCGCAAATGTAGTCCTGTCGGTCAACGGCAAACAGGCTCAGCAGATGCTCCGAAACCTCGAACGCGATGCCAAGAGGTTGGAGCAGCAGATAGCCAAAGCCGCCAAAGCAGGTGACAAGGCTACGATGAAAAAGCTTCAGCGAGAGCTGACACAAACTAAAAATCTGATGCAGCAACTCCAAGGCTCGGCAAAGACTGCCGAGCAAGTCTTGGCTCGCCTCGATAGGGCGACACCAAGGGAGTTGCAGAAAACTCTCCGCACCTTGCAACAGCAACTCAACGGCATACAGCGCGGCACCGCCGCCTGGGATGCCCACGTTGCCAAAATCCGGGCGGTCAAGGCAGAGATAAATAAGTTGAACGCTTCACTCGTTACCCAAAAATCTAATTGGGAACGAATGAATATGTGGCTCAACAACTGCCAAACCGCCTTGCTCGGGCTTATGGCAGCCGTTACCGGCTTGATTATGGCAGGACGAAAGGCTGTCAACGCTTTCGCCGAAATGGACGAGCAGCTTGCCAACACTCGTAAATATACGGGATTGGCAGAGGAGAAAGTGCTCGAACTCAACGAGGCTTTCAAGCGAATGGACACTCGAACGCCACGCGACAAGCTCAACGAACTTGCGCAGG
Organism: Muribaculaceae bacterium; assembly: GCA_051890455.1. GTDB lineage: Bacteria > Bacteroidota > Bacteroidia > Bacteroidales > Muribaculaceae > CAG-873. The sequence continues at coordinate 785 of JBJFEE010000070.1, read as the reverse complement.
AGGCCGGTCGCCTCGGCTTGAATACCCTCGAAGCGGTCCAAGGCTACGTCGAAGCCGCCGACATCATCAACGTGGCACTTGTCGATTTGGGTGACGGAGCAACCCAAACAATCGCCAAGCTCACCAACATCTTCGGTGTGCAGGAGATGTTGGGCGTGAAAGAGTCGATGCTTGCCGTCGGCTCCACGGTCAACGTGCTCTCTCAAAACTGTACGGCATCGAAGCCGTACCTCGTTGAGTTCGCACAGCGAATGGCGGGTATCGGCTCACAAGCCGGACTGACTATTCCCCAAATCCTTGCTTTTGGTGCTGTGCTCGACGCTAACGGCCAAAAGGTGGAAATGTCAGCCACCGCCATTCAGAAGGTCATCATGAATTTGGCAAACAAGAACCAGGAGTTTGCCAAGACCCTCGGCATGGACGCGGAACTGCTTAATCAAACGCTCAAAACCTCTGCCAAGGATGGTTTGCTTATGTTCCTCGATGCTCTCCATGATATAGGCGAGCAGTCGGACTACGCCAACGCCACGATGATACTTGCCCCTGCCTTTAAGGACATGGGGCTTGATGCCGCCCGTGTGTCGCAAGTGCTATCTACACTCGCCAAGCACGTTGACGAGGTGAAGTGGCAAATGGGCGAGGCTGACAAGGCTTTCAAGGAAGCATCGTCTGCCACTCGTGAATATGAGATATTCAACAATACGGCACAGGCATCTATCGACAAGGCTAAGAAGCGCGTCAATGAGTTGGCTATCGAACTCGGACAGAAACTTTACCCCGTGATG
>JBJFEE010000069.1:0-14833 GCA_051890455.1 Muribaculaceae bacterium | reverse complement strand
GTTTGGATAAACATGCCAAAGGCATGTCCCTACATTTAGGCTATTTTGACACACCCTCGTGTCTGTTATATCCATTAAAAACAAAAATTTCCGTGACACAACCGCGCTGTACCCCTCCAATTCCGTGATAAAAACATCGTGAGGGACGAGCGATAAAAACACCTCCGCGACAAAATTTACAGGGTCCATCGGGCGGTGGGCTTGGCGAGGCGGGTGTCGGGACGGGCGGTGCCTTCGATGCTTACTTCGATGGAGATGGCGGGACGGGTGGCGAGGCGGAGGAGTAGGGGGGATTTTAGGGCGCCGATGACGCGGTAGGTTTTCAGTGGGGCCTTGCGGCCCATGTAGGAGCGGGAGACGGTGACGCGGAGGTCGGCGCTGTCGGTCCATAGCGGGACTTCGACCGCCAGGGGGCGGGGGCGCTCGGCGGGGCGGGGTGTTTTGGGGGTGAGGGTTGCCGACCAGCTTACGGGAACGGGGGCGTTGGTGCGTCGGCTGAAGTCGACGAGGCCGTCCGTGGTGGATATGAAGACTGATGGGGCGGACTGGAGCCAGCCGGAGCCGCGCAGGACGAGCGGAGTGGTGTAGACGCTCGCGGTGCCGACAGGGAGGGAGACGGCCTCGTTGTCCTCGGTGGAGGCCAGCAGCAGCTCGTCGCGGTCGGCGCAGTAGGCCATGCGGTCGTGGAACCACTCGCCGGGGAGTGACGTCAGGTGCGAGTTCTCGAGTTTCAGCAGACGTCCCGCCGACAGGAGGTAGACTGCCGCTCCGGCCTGACAGATGTGCAGGGCGTCGCTGACGGCGGACTCTGACAGGATGTTGAGCGATGTTGCCGTGGCGGAGACGGCCAGCATGCGTATGCCGTCGGCGCCGAAGAGGTAGAAGCGGCTGCGGCCGAAGTCCCAGGCACCGCCGGAGGAACGGGCGGGAAGGACGGCCACCGGCGCCTGCGACAGCGTTACCGTGTCGGTGACCTCGCCGTTGACGGTGACTGCGAGCAGATTGCCGACGGGATTGAAAAAGGTGTCTGCTGCGGCAGACACTCCTTCGAAATCTGAAGACAGCGCGACAGGACGGCCTTTGGGTGCTACCCAGACGGCGTAGGTGCCTGAGGGGTCGGGGACGAGGTCTACAGTAAGGCCTGCGTCGCCGACAGTTATCGTCAGCTTGCGCGCCGACGGATCGGGATAGCTGATTATCGGTCCGACGAGCGACGGCGTGCCCTTGCCGCTGACGGCGGACACGAGGTCCGTGCCGTCGGCCATGACCACGCGCACAAAGCCATGCCAGAGGGTATCGTCGTCGAGGCGTGCGGCAAAGGCGGCGGCTCCGTATCCGTGCCACATTCGGCGGGAAAGACCGCCCCAGACGCGGCGTCCTCCGTTTTCGGCCGTCATGGCGGCGGTAAACGAGTGCGGCAGCGACAGTTGAACCTCGGCGTTTTGGCTGCGTCTACAAAGGGCGCCGAGGGCTTTGCGGAAAGCCTTTGCCGAGGCCACGACATCGGCGACCTGCGGGGCACCCACGGTCCATCTGCCCGGCGAGCCGGCGGCAAACGGATTGTCAATCATCGCTATGCGCTCGCCGAGACTGTCGAAACGGCATATCGCGTTTGTCAGGGCGGCGCCGCCGACTCCGTTTTCGCGTCCCGGCAGGAAGACATTGGCGGTGGTCTGCAGGCCTGCCGCCCCCGTCCGCTGCGTGACGGTGACGCCGGCCTTGCCCGTCATGTCGCAGCAATGGAACTGCGGCGTGGCCAGCACCTCGATGGCCTTTACGCGTCTGCGCCATGCCTGCGGGATGTTGCCGTGGAGCGTGACGCTGAGCCTGAAGCCCGTCGCCGACACCGCGCAGCCGCTGTGACCGCCCTCCGAGACGGCGAGGTGGAGAGGGTCGGCGAGCTGGCTGCCTGAGGGCGGCGTTACGCACACCGGGGGCGTGACGTGCAGAAGGCGTCCGCCTTCGCCGACGAGCAGACACCGCGCCACAAACGGCTGCATGAACTGCCCAAGGGTGTTCAGGTCGGCGGCGAGGCTGCGGTAGGCGTCGACGGCGGTCACGGCAAGTTCGTCGACGGTTCCCGCCGGAATTGCGGTGCTCAAAATCGTGCCCTCGGCGGTGGTCAGCGAGATGTCGGGCCAGTCGGGAGCGAGGCCGGGCGCGTCATAGCCGTTGCCCGTCCACTCCAGCATCCATGCGCCTTTTTCGGTCATCACGGTGATGTCCGCGCCCTCGGCGAAGGCGCACAGCGGCCTGGCGGGCAAGGTGGCAATGACGGTGACGGCGGGTGTGCCTTCGGGCACGTCGTTTTCGAGGGTGACCCGGCCGATGCTCAGGTTGTCCGGTCTGTACACGAGGAGGCGCGGGCCGTCGGCAAACAGCGGCAGCCAGCCCTCCGGGGCAATCACCCGGGGTGCGCCGGTGACTTTGAGAATTTCGGAACGGCCTTCGGCGGGACGGAAGTTCATGCAGTCGGTAACGCGCATAACATCAGTATTTTCAGTAATGTTTTTCAGCATAGTAAAATCAGATAAAGGTTGAAATTTTTGCCAAAGTTAGGGCGGGGAAGGTGGGGCGGTCAAGAAAATTAACACAAATTAGCAGATATATCAGTTGCCGTAACAACTCCCGCATATCGGTATTTTCATATTCTTTCTATAATTTTGCGAATACAAAAACCTTAAAATCAAATTATGAATACCAAGATAATCGGCGTGGCCGCGGCAACCTTGCTCACTGCCGCATCGGCACAGGCACGTCAGGAAGTCCTGCAGGGCATAACTTTCAATGTCGACACCGTCGCACATTATTATATTGGTCCGGGCGTGACCCACACGCAGATGCTGTGGACGCGTGCCGACGGTACATCGCGCCATTTCCGTTCGTACTCCATCGACATCGACCGCACGGCTCCCGGAGCCGACAAGGTGCGTCCCAAGGTGGAAATCGGCAACGACCAGGTACGCATAGCCGAGCGCGTCACCGACATCGCCAAACGCAAGACCACCGACGACGCGCAGTACATCGCCGCCATGAACGGCGACTTCTTCATCACCGGCGCCTTCAGCAGCGGCCACGAGATGGGCGACAAAATCCTGGGCTATCCCAACATGACCTGCGCCGTCGACGGCATGCTCGCCGCCCCCGACATCATCGACATCGGCAGCCGCGAGAACGCCCTCATCCTCGGAACCGACGGCCAGATGTGGATTGACGCCACCGACATGCGGTACCGCATCCTCAACAACGACGGCTCGGCCATAATCGGCGCCTATGCCGTCAACTATCCCCGCAAGGCCGACCAGCTGGTGCTCTACAACCGTTTCAACGGCACGAGCACGCGCACCGACGACACGGGCCGTGAGCTGGTGCTTCGCCGCGTGGCCGGTCAGGCGGCTGATGTCATCAACAAGTCAACGAAATACGAGGTCGTGGAGGACTGGCGCCGGGGCGGCGACACGGCCATCCCCGAGGACGGCTACGTCGTTTCGGCCGGTCCGCAGTACTCGCACTCAAAATACAACGACTGGCTCAACTCGCTCAAGAAAGGCGATGTCATCAAGGTGCGCATCAACTGCGACCTGCCCGCTTTCGACAATCTGCGTCCCGAAGTTCAGGAAATCTGCGGCGGCGACGTGCGTATCCTCAACAGCAACGCCGTCACCACGGAGGCCATCCGCTGGATCAACACCCCTTCGGCGCTGTACTCGCGCTCGCTTGTTGGCTACAGCCAGGACCGCAGTCACCTGGTCTACTGCTGCGTCGACGCCGGCCCCGGCGGTGACTCGGGCATCTCGTACTACGAGGGCGCCGACCTTATGCGCGTCCTCGGATGCTGGGACGCCCTTGACCTTGACGGCGGCGGCTCAACGGCGATGTGGACGCCCACGCACGGCTTCCTCAACAATCTCCGCGACGGTTCGGAGCGCGCCGTCGGCAACGGCCTGTTCGTGCGCATGGACACGCCCCGCGACACCGAGGTGGCCTCAATCCGCTTCGCCGACTGGGCTCAGATGCTGCCCCGCTACGGCCAGTACACGCCTGTAATCTACGGCTACAACAAATACGGCCAGCTGGTCGACACCGACGTCACCGGCTTCACCCTCACCGCTCCCGAGGCGCTTGGTCAGATTGTCGGCGACGGCAAATCGCTGCTTGCCGACGGCGAAGGCACCTACGCCCTCACCGCCACCTTCGGCACCGCTACGTGCGTGCTGCCGGTGACCGTCATCGCCGGTTCGGCCGACGCGCAGGTGCGCTGCCCTGACGTCCTGCTGGACGGGCATTTCGAGTATACCGTCGAGATTGAGAGCAAAGTGGGCGAAAAGACAATGTCCATCTCGCCGCTGGCTTACTTGTGGACGTCGTCCGACGCCGCCGTGGCCACCGTCGATGCCGACGGGCACATCCGCGGCATTGCCGACGGCACCGCCGTCATCACCGGCGCGCTCGACGACAAGACGCTGACGGTCAACGTGACTGTGGAAATACCCAAATCACACTCCGCATCGCTGCTCGCCACTCCCGCCGACTGGACCGTCACCAAATCCGGTCTGAGCGCCGTGCCAGAGCTGAAGCCCGCCGCCGGAGGCTATGACATCGAATATAATGTGACCTCGACGCGCTCGCCCAACTTCACCATGACGAGCAACCACGCCATCTGGAGCCGTCCCGACGAGCTGGAGCTTGAAATCGACGGCGGCGACAGGCCTGTGCGCTCGGTGACCCTCAACCTTGTTCCCGCATACGCCACCAAGGCCGTCATCACGACCGTGCCCTTCGAGGAAAACAAAAAAGTCACCCTCAAACTCGCCGACATCACCGGCATAGACTGGACGCGCGCCGATGTTTATCCTCTGACCGTCAAATCGTTGCGCATACAGCTCAAGACCGGAGTCTCCGGCGCCGGTAAGCTCAGCCTCATGGCCTTCAACGCCATCTACAACTCTGTCGACGCCGGTGTCACTGACATCACCGCCGACGCTGACGCCGGTGCCTGGCCTGTCGAGTATTACACCCTCCAGGGTCAGCGTGTCGCCGTTCCCCGGCCCGGCACCCTCGTTATCGAGCGCCGCGGCCCTCACGCCCGCAAAATCGTCATCAGATAGACTCGCATGAAAACCAAAGCCCCAATAAGGAAAAATTTCCTTAATGGGGCTTTAAAATATCTTGTTTGTTAAAATTTCTTTGTATATTTGCAGTCGATAAACAAGGCTGAGCCGAAAGGCGTTAAAGTGAAGAACCACAAGGCTCGGCAAAAGCGGCGGAGCAGTCGTATATAAGTCTCTGACATAGAACGTTGACAAAACTCAAGTATTTAACAGCGACATAAAACAATTTATAAATCCCCAATATTTTTTTTCAACTATGGATATAGAAGAAGTTGTGAAGGCACGCCTTCCCAAAGTGATTGCAGACCTGGAAAAGGCCGGCATCAAGGACATCAAATCGGTACAGTACAACCCTACCTACGAGAAGCTCTTTAAGGACGAGACCAACCCCGCCCTCACCGGCTACGAGAAAGGTCATGTAACCGAGCTCGGTGCTGTCGACGTCTTCACCGGCGTCTACACCGGTCGCTCGCCCAAAGACAAATTCATTGTCAAGGACGAAAACAACGCAGACAAGGTGTGGTGGACAACCCCCGAGTTCAAGAACGATAACAAGCCCGCTACCCAGGAAGCCTGGAAGGCCTGCAAGGACCTGGCTCTCAACGAGCTCAGCGGCAAGGACCTCTATGTCGTCGACGGTTTCTGCGGCGCCAACAAGGATACCCGCATGGCTGTCCGCTTCATCGTCGAGGTAGCCTGGCAGGCTCACTTCGTAAAGAACATGTTCATCCGTCCCACCGCCGAGGAGCTGGCCGACTTCACCCCCGACTTTGTAGTCTACAACGCATCGAAGGCCAAACTCACCAACTACAAGGAGCTGGGCCTCAACTCGGAGACCGCAGTTGTCTTCAACACCACCAGCCGCGAGCAGGTCATCATCAACACCTGGTACGGCGGTGAGATGAAGAAAGGCATGTTCTCGATGATGAACTACTTCCTTCCCCAGAAGGGCATCGCCTCGATGCACTGCTCGGCCAACACCGACCTCAACGGCGAGAACACCGCCATCTTCTTCGGTCTCTCCGGCACCGGCAAGACCACCCTTTCGACCGACCCCAAGCGTCTCCTCATCGGTGACGACGAGCATGGCTGGGACGACAACGGCGTCTTCAACTTCGAAGGCGGCTGCTACGCCAAGGTCATCAACCTCGACAAGGACAGCGAGCCCGAAATCTACAACGCCATCCGCCGCGACGCCCTACTCGAGAACGTTACCGTAGACGACAACGGCAAGATTGACTTCGCCGACAAGAGCGTTACCGAGAACACCCGCGTCTCGTACCCCATCTACTTCATCCCCAACATCGTCAAGCCCATCTCGCACGGTCCCGCCGCCAAGAGCGTCATCTTCCTGTCGGCCGATGCCTTCGGCGTTCTTCCTCCCGTATCGGTACTGACCGAGGAGCAGACCAAGTACTACTTCCTGAGCGGCTTCACCGCCAAGCTCGCCGGTACCGAGCGCGGCATCACCGAGCCCACTCCCACCTTCTCGGCTTGCTTCGGCCAGGCCTTCCTGGAGCTGCACCCCACCACCTACGGCGAGGAGCTGACAAAGCGCATGGAAGCCAGCGGCGCCAAGGCATACCTGGTTAACACCGGCTGGAACGGCACGGGCAAGCGCATCTCCATCCGCGACACCCGCGGCATCATCGACGCCATCCTCGACGGCTCAATCCTGAAGGCTCCCAAGAAGACCCTCCCCATCTTCAACTTCGAGATTCCCACCGAGCTCCCCGGCGTTGACCCCAAGATTCTTGACCCCCGCGACACCTACGCTGACGCCAAGGAGTGGACAGTAAAGGCCGAAGACCTCGCCGCCCGCTTCATCAAGAACTTCCAGAAGTACGAGAATCACCCCGCCGGCAAGGCCCTCGTAGCCGCCGGTCCCCAGCTCTGAGAAATTCTCTGAATAAATCAGAAACGGTATGATGCGTGACCTTGCGCGTCATACACTATAGGCAACGGCCCCCGCGCACCGGACGATACCGGCGTACGGGGGCTGTCGCGTTTTAATTTTGCCAAAAATTCCGGTTTACCGCATAAAACGGGAACTTTTGGGGTGTCGCTCTTGTTAATTTTAAAAATCTTGGCTAACTTTGCAACGTAAAACTGGTAGCGAACGAGCTGCCGCATACGACAGGGCTGCAAGGTAAGCCCGAGAATACCGACCGGCGCCGGTGATTTTGCCCCGGAAACTACCCCTTTCTATTTTGCCGGAAATTCGCAGGCCCGCTTCAACAGGGCAATTCCGGCGGTTATATCCTCACTCCGACAAATTTCCAACCCATAACCCGAAAATTCCAGGACAACCGGCCGTCCATGCTGACGGCATGTATTGTCGAGCGGGTTTGCCTCACATTCTTTGCTGTCAGTGTGCCCGATATGTTCAGTACAGCCGTAAAAGCGCCGTACATGCCAGACATACGACACATTAGCTACATCAGACACCTGACCTGCCGGAGACATTTTTGAAAAATATTCAGATTCAACAATATAACATGCCCGCGCGAAGTCGCACATAACCCCGCTTCGCGGCATGAACCCCTAAAAGATAATGTACAACATCACCGAACTCGAAAACATGGATGACGCGCAGCTGCACGTCGAAGCCGCCGAGCTGGGTATCGAAAAACCCGAAAACGTATCCCGCCAGGAACTGATTTACGAAATCCTCGACCAGCAGGCCATAGTAAAAGCCGCCGCCGACGCACAGCGTCAGCCCAAAAAGCGCGGTCCCAAGGCCGCCGAGGCCAAGGGTCAGGCCGGCGAAGGCGCCGACCAGCAGCCCAAGAAACGCGGCCGTAAAAAGAAGAGCGAGCAGCCCGTCGCCGAGGCCGCTCCCGCACCCTCGACTGACACACCCGCTGCCGTCGAGGCCGAGACGGCCTCCGACGCCGCCGCACCCGAGGCTCCCATGGTGGAACAGCCCCGGAAGAAGCGCGGCCGTCCCAGCAAAAAAGAATTAGCGGAGCGCGATGCCGCCCTGCGCAAGGAGGCTGCCGCCGATGCTTCTGCCGCCAGTGCTTCTGCCAATGAGGCCGCTGCCACCGAGGCTCCCGCTCAGCCCGAGCCCGCCAAGGTACCCGCGGCAGAGCCCGCCGCCGAGCCTGTTCAGCAGCCACGTAAGGGTCCCGACTCGTCGTTCAACTCCTTCTTCGGCAATAAGAACGCCGGCCGCACCTTCACTCCCCGCTCGCAGAGCGAGCGTGAGGCCGCTGCCGCCGAGCGCCGCGAGCGCGAGGCGCGCCAGGCCGAACAGCAGGCCATGACTCCCGAGGTACCCGCCCAGGCATACGCTCCCGCAATGCGTACGGGCTTCAACGAGGGACTGCCCCCCATCAACGTCACCGAGCCGGCCCCCAACACGCAGATTGTCGCCCTCCCCGGCCAGGGCAAGAAGAAAAAGAAAGGCAAAAACGCCCGCGACCCGCGCATGCTCGACGGATACGAGTTCCGCGACTTCATCGGCGCCATGGGTGTCCTCGACATCGACCCGCAGGGCTTCGGCTTCCTGCGCTCGGCCGACTACAACTACCTGCCCAGCCCCGATGACGTATACGTCACCCAGCAGCAGATCAAGGCCAACGGCCTGCGCATGGGCGACGTCGTGGAGTGCACTATCCGTCCTCCGCGCGAGAACGAGAAGTATTTCCCCATGAACACCGTCCTGCGTATCAACGGTCTGTCGCCCCAGTTCGCCCGCGACCGCGTGCCCTTCGAGCACCTCACGCCCCTTTTCCCCGAGGAGAAGTTCGACCTCACCGGCGGCGCCACCACCAACAACCTGTCGACCCGCGTCGTGGACATGTTCGCACCCATCGGCAAGGGTCAGCGCGGTCTCATCGTGGCTCCTCCCAAAACCGGTAAGACCCTCCTGCTCAAGGCCATCGCCAACGCCATCGCCGAGAACCACCCCGAGACCTACATCATGATTCTGCTCATCGACGAGCGCCCCGAGGAGGTTACCGACATGAAGCGCACCGTCAACGCCGAGGTCATCGCCTCGACCTTCGACGAGCCCGCCGACCAGCACGTCAAAATCTCGCAGATGGTACTCGAAAAGGCCAAGCGCATGGTGGAGAGCGGCCACGACGTGGTTATCCTGCTCGACTCCATCACCCGCCTCGCCCGCGCCTACAACACCTGCGCCCCCGCCTCCGGCAAAATACTCTCCGGCGGTGTCGACGCCAACGCCCTGCAGCGTCCCAAACGCTTCTTCGGCGCAGCACGCAACATCGAGAACGGCGGCTCGCTGACAATCATCGCCACCGCCCTCACCGAGACTTCCTCCAAGATGGACGAGGTCATCTTCGAAGAGTTCAAGGGCACCGGCAACATGGAGCTGCAGCTCGACCGCAAGCTGTCGAACAAGCGCATCTTCCCCGCCGTCGACATCATGGCGTCGTCGACACGCCGCGACGACCTGCTGCTGCGTCCCGAGACCGTCCAGCGCATGTGGGTGCTCCGCCGTTTCCTCGGCGACCGCAACTCCATCGAGGCCATGGACTTCATCTCGCAGCAGATGGAGCGCACCCGCGACAACGACGAGCTGTTGCGCACCATGAATTCGTAATCTAATAAGTAAGTTTCAAAAATTAGATGTAACATGAAGTAAGATTGATGCTTATGATATTTTGAGCTCTTTTGAGCGCTTTCCGTGTTTTCATTCAGTCGTTTAGCTCGCTAAACTCCTTCATTCAAACCCGAAAAATTATCTCAAAATATCTATAAGCTAATTTGTTCAACTTACTTACTTAAAACACAGAGTTATGAAGAAATTTTTGTCAACCCTTGGCGCCGCCTGGATATTTGCGATGACCGTTGCCGCAGGTTTTTCGGTATCGTCGCAGGCCCGCGGCTTCGCGCCTATAAAATACGGTGATTTCGACCACTGGTACACCCGCAACATCAAGGAGTCGAAACTGCTTGGCGGCGCAACCCGCCAGTGCTACGCCATCGCTCCTGACGGCACCGACAATTCGGGCAAGGCCTATACCAACCGCGGCGGCTCGCCCTGGGGCTCGTCCAACGTCCTGGCCAAGCCCGCCGGCATCGTCAAGGTCAGCAATGCCGTATATCCCGAAAACCGCCCCGGCCACGGCAAGTGCGCCAAGCTGGTGTGCCAGTACGAGCATTGCAAGGTCATGGGCATGGTCAACCTTGACGTCATTGCCGGCGGAACAATCTTCCTGGGCCAGATGATCGAGCCCATCAAGAGCACCAGCAACCCGTACTCCAAAATCGACATGGGCGTGCCCTTCACCTACCGTCCCCAGTCGCTGCAGTTCGACTATAAGGTGTCCATCCCCGAAGGCGGCAAGAAGGTGTACTCGTCCGGCTTCGGCAAGAAAAAGGAATATGCCGGCGCTGACCACGCCGAGGCCATGGTCGTCCTCCAGCGCCGCTGGGAGGACAAGGACGGCAACATCTACGCCAAGCGCATAGGCTCGGGCCGTCAGACCTTCGGCACCTCGATGGCGCACTGGCGCAACGGCTACCGCATGCCCATCGTATACGGTCAGGCAGGTGCTCCCGTTCCCCTCTTTACGGGTGAGCGCGCTTACTATGCCCGTAACTCGAAGGGCAAGATGAAACCGGTAAAGGAAGTGGGATGGGAAGCCAACGGCACCCCCACGCATGCCATAGTGATGTTCTCGGCATCCAGCGGCGAGGCTTACACCGGCACCCCGGGCCTCACGATGTGGGTCGATAACGTCGGCTTCTGGTACGAGTGACCGCTGAGTGCGCAATCCTTGAAACAAGGTAGGCCGCGCACAGCAGCAGCACGATGATGGCCGAGCAGGGGACGTCGATGACCGTGCCGATGAAGAGGCCGGCCACGCTGCACGTCACCGAGATTACGGCTCCGGCCACCATCAGCGGCCCGAAGCGGTGAAGCCACACTTCGGCAATCATCATGGGCAATGTCATCATCGACATCAGCAGCATGATGCCCACAAGGCGGATGGTGAGGACGATGCAGACTGCCGTCATCACCGTCACCGTCAGCGAGATAAAACGAACGGGCAGACCCGCCACGGTGGCGAAGTCGCGGTCGAAGGCCACGGCGACAATCTGCCGGTAGAAGCATGCGAAGAACAATATCAGCAAAAGCGTGAAGGCGGCAAAGACGGTAATGTCTCTGCCGCTTACCGTAAGTATGCTGCCGAAGAGGAACGAGTTGAGCTCGGGAACATATCCCGGCGTCAGGAATACGAACAGCACGCCAATGGCCATGCCGAGGGCCCAGACGACGGCGATGGCCGAGTCCTCGCGCACATGCAGGCGCCGCGACAGCCATTCAACGCCTAATGATGAGCCGATGGCGAACACCGCCGCCATGGCTATGGGGTTGATGCCCAGGAAGTAGCCGAGGCCGAGGCCGCCGAAGCAGGCGTGGGTGACGCCGCCCGACAGCGCGACAAGCCTGCGCGCGATAATATACGTGCCAATCATTGCCGCGGCGACGGCGATAATCACCACGGCCAGCAGGGCCAGACGGAAAAACTCGTATTGCAGCATCGTAAATGCGGCGTTCTCAGAACTCTGTAAAGGCCAGAGGGAGGGTCGTGGCTACGCTGGGGAGCTCGCGGAAACTGTCTTTGCCGCAGAGGATTACGGGGACGGGGCGGCCGGCCTGCAACTCGTATTCGAGGAGCGCCTGGCGACAGGCTCCGCAAGGCGCCACCGGCTCGGCTACAAATTCGCCGTCAGTGCCGCGGGCTGCGATGACAATTTTGACAAACTTGCTTTCGGGGTAGCGTGCGCCGGCGTAGTAGCAGGCCGAGCGCTCGGCGCAGGTGCCCGACGGATAAGCGACGTTCTCCTGGTTGGAGCCGCATACGACCTCGCCGTTGTCGAGCAGTATGGCCGCGCCCACATGGAAGTGGCTGTAAGGCACATAGCTGCGGTAAGTGGCCTCGCGGGCCATGTCTACAAGGCGGCGGTCTTCGGCGCTGAGTTCATCGTAAGTGTATTCGGTTATAGGAACGGAAATGTCAAATTTGCGCATGCTTTATGGTATTAATCAGTTATGAGGTTGCAGTTTCGGGCCACCACGCCGGGGGCAGGGGACACTGCGGCACTACAAATTTAACGCTTTTCAGCCGATAAAGTGCAAAAATCCGCGATAATATTTTTATTATTGACGGATTTACGTTAATTTTGCAATCTGAAAAATAGGGCAGACCCCGTGCCCCCGATTGTCCGTGCCCTGTCGCACGGCGGTATTAATCCGAAAAATATTATCACAATGGACAAGAATAATTCGCAAGAACCCAAACATCAGACCCTCGGCGGACTCCCCGGCGTAGAGGCCGTACAGGGCGCAGGCATCGCCCGCGTAAACAAGAAAGTCATCATCTGGTCGGCAGCTGCCATCGTTGCCGTCCTGGCTATCGCCGGCGGCTTGTACTGGAGCCACTACTCGGGCACCAAGAAGGCCAACGAGGCCATCGGCAAGGCCGACATGGAGCAGAACGACAGCATCCGCTTCGAGATGTACAAAAAGATTGCCGACGACGCCGACTACGACGCCAACAACCGCGCCCGCATCATGGTGGCCGGTCACCTCTACAAGGACGGCAAGTATCAGGAGGCCCTCAACTACCTCGACAAGGCTGACATGAACGGCGAGCGCCTCGAGGCCGGCATCTGCCTGCTCAAGGGTGACTGCTATGCCAACCTCAACAAGCTCGATGACGCTCTCGGCTGCTACAACGACGCCCTCAAGAAGGCCGACAATAACCCCGCCATCATGCCTTACGTGATGCTCAAGCTGGCCAATGTATACCGCGCCCAGAAAAAGTACGACAAGGAGTATGAGGAGTACCTGCAGATTCAGAGCCAGTACCCCGCTTTCATGGGTGACATCGACAAATACGTCGAGCGTGCCAAAATCCAGGCCGGCAAGTGATAACCCCCGCCTAAACCTATAAAAAAGCGGAGCCTCCGGCTCCGCCTTTTTTATGACCGGATTTTTAATTTTAAATTTTACATTTTCAATTTCCAAAGGTGTCTGACATTACTGAACTTGCCACCGGAAAGGTTGGCCGACTGCTGTGGAAATACAGCCTGCCTTCGGTGGTGGGCATGACGGTGGCGTCGCTGTACAACGTCATCGATCGCATCTTCATCGGACAGAATGTGGGGCATGAGGCTATCGCCGGCCTGGCCATCACCTTTCCGGTGATGAACCTCTCCACGGCCCTCGGCGTCCTCATCGGCGCGGGCTCGTCGGCGCGCGTGTCGATGCTTTTGGGTGCCGGGCGCCGGGACGAGGCCGAGCGGACTCTGGGCAGCGCTCTGCTGCTGACGGCGATAATCGGTACGATTTATGTCAGCTGTTTCGGCATCTGGCTCGAGGACATCCTGCGTGCCTTCGGTGCCTCGGATGTCACGCTGCCGTACGCCTTCGCCTTTATGAGCGTGCTGCTGCCGGGTCTGCTGATAATGAATTTCACCTTCAGCTTCAATAACATACAGCGTGCATCGGGCTATCCGCAGCGTGCGATGATGACGATGGTGTACAGCGCCATCATCAACGTTTTCCTGGCCTGGCTGTTCATCTTCCCGCTCGACCTCGGCATCGCCGGAGCCGCCTGGGCCACGGTGCTGGCCACCACCTGTGCCTTCGTCTTCGTTTTCCGGCACTTTTTCCGCAAGTCCAGCACCGTCCACTTCCGCCGCGGCATCTACACCTTGCGCTGGAAGACGGTATGGCCTATCCTGGCGATAGGCTCGGCGCCTTTTGCCGTCAACGTCGCCGGATGCCTTGTCAACGTTATCATCAACCGCAGCCTGCTGCTCTATGGCGGTGACGACGCCGTGGGCGCCGCCGGTATCTTCACCACGGTGACGCAGCTTGTGGTGATGGTAGTGTTAGGCATCTGCCAGGGCATGCAGCCTATCGTGGGTTACAACTACGGCGCGGGCAAGATTAGGCGCTCGATAAAGGCCTACTGGCTGGCGGTTGCGGCGGCCACCGTGCTGTGCGTGCTGTCGTCTGTTGCCGGTGTGGCCTTCCCCGAGACCCTCGCCCGTGCCTTCACCAATCATCCGCGCCTCATCGAGGTCACCGGCACCTGCCTGTCCACCTCCATGCTTGCTTTCTCGCTGGTGGGTTTTCAGATTGTCTCCACAAACTTCTTCCAGAGCATCGGCAAAGCCGGCGAGAGCCTGCTCCTGGGCCTCGCGCGCCAGGTCATATTCCTTATACCCCTGCTCCTGTGGCTGCCTACCGTCTTCCACCTCAACGGCGTCTGGATGGCCTTCCCCATCTCAGACACCATCGCCACCATCGCCACCGCCGCCCTAATCTTCTGGCAGCTCCGCAAACTCACCGCCCGCCAATCCAATAATTTGTAAGTCAGTTTTGTAGGGACGCCCTACGGTGAGCAAACTCTTTCGCGGGTTGTCGTGTTTTTATTTTATGAGCGAAATATTGATTGTGACAGGAATTGTGATTGCGTTGGGCGCGACTTTGGTGCTCTTCGTGTTGGGTGTGCGACAGTGGCGTGTCCGTCAGAGTGTCAAGGATGTCCCTATGCGCTATAAGGAATGGCTTGCCCGATACAAAACCAACCGCGGCTACATCCTGATTGCACAGCTGATTGGAATCATAATCGCCATTATCGGCTGCTCAATCTAAATCGGAATAAACCTAATGAAGAGGGTGTGTCAAATTGCGGGAATTTAATGATGTAGGGACATCGCTTTGCGAT